>CAMCHA010000214.1 GCA_945874515.1 Asaia bogorensis | reverse complement strand
GATTGTGATCGCCGCCGCCGATGCCAGCACCGCCTGGTGCGTGGGGCAGGCTTCCGGCTGTTCCATGGCGGCGGCCTATCTTAAGCCTGAAATTGCCTATGAAATCTGGGGCGCTGATCCGCGCGCCGTGCTCGCCTGGGGCATGGGGCCGCAATCCCGCGCCGTGGTGGTGGATGGTGGCTATCTGGTTACCGGCAAATGGCATTTCGCCAGCGGTAGCCGGCACTGCACTTGGCTTGGCGGCCATTGCAAGGTTGTCGAACGCGACGGGTCCTTGCGCGCCGATTCGGAAGGCAACCCGATTGACCGCACCATGCTGTTCAAGCGCGAGGTGCCGAAGATCACCGATAATTGGCGCGTGATGGGCCTGCGCGGCACCGGCAGCGACACTTATGAGGTGACGGATCTTTTCGTGCCGGATGATTACACGGTGCAGCGTGATTTGCCGGTCAATCGCCAAACTGCCGGCACGCTGTATCATTTCACCAGCACACATGCCTATGCGGCCGGCTTTGGCGGCGTGGCGCTTGGCATTTGCCGCGGCACACTTGATGCCTTCATTAAGTTGGCGTCAGACAAAACCCCAGCTGCCTCCACACGCCCAATGCGCGACAGCCATGTCATTCAAAGCCTGGTGGCGCGTTCCGAAGCGCGCTGGCGTTCCGCGCGCAGCCTGCTTCTGGAGACGCTGCGCGACTGCTGGCAGCGTGCCGAAGCAGGGCTCGACATGACAAATGATGAACGGGTTTCGATTCGTCTTGCTTCCACCTTCGCTATCCAGACCTCTCGTGAAGTGGTGGAAACCGTCTATCAGGAAGCCGGTTCCACCGCGATTTTCGAAGACAATCCCTTTGAGCGGCGCTTCCGTGACATCCATGCGGTCAGCCAACAGGTGCAGGGCCGCAGCGCGCATTTTGAAGCGGTGGGCCAGCATCTGCTGGGCCAGACGCCGCATGCTCGCTTTTTGTGATGGACCGGAACTAAACTTGGTCCATGCAGAGAGGCTAACGCCCGCCAAAGGCGGGCGCGAGCCCGTATGGGCGACGCCGCTTATGCGGCGAAGCCAAGCGCGCGGAGGCGCGCGCCGGCGCTGGAGCATTTTCAAGCCAAGCGGAATCGCTTGGCGGCTCGGAAAATGCGGTCGAACAAATAGTACCAAGGGCGGATCGGCAACGATCCGCGTCATTATATAGCGGAGGAAACGAAAATGGGCTTGCAAGGTCTGAACCATTACACGCTGCGCCCGGTGGATCTGGAAGCCACCAAGCATTTTTATGAGAAAGTGCTGGGGCTTGAATTGGGCTATCGCCCGCCGCTGACCTTCCCCGGCTATTGGCTTTATTGCGGCGATAACCCGACCGTCCATCTGATCGGCGACCGTCAGGGTGAGGAAGGGCTACCGGAACGCAAAATTGGCCACACCGGCCTGGTGGATCACATCGCCTTTTCCTGCACCGGGCTTGCCGCCATGCGCGCGCATCTCGATCAGCACAAGGTGACCTATACGGCGCGTGTCATTCCGCGCGATCGGCAGACGCAAATCTTCCTGCATGATCCGAATGGTGTCGCGGTGGAATTGAACTACCCGCCAGAGGAAACCCCGCCGGACTGAACCGGCGCCTCGCAAAACAGGCGGTGCAGCGTGTGCAGCACTGCCTCGGCCTTCGGGTCCGCCAGACGGTAATAAATCACCGTTCCCGCGCGGCGCGTGGCGACCAGCCCTTCATCGCGCAAAAGCGCCAAATGCTGCGACAGCGCGGATTGCGAAAGCCCGACATTGGCGGCGAGGTCATTAACGGATTTCTCGCCTGCCGCGACCAGGTCACACAGTACCAAAAGCCGCCTTTCATTGGCCAGCGCGCGCAAAAGCCGCGCCGCCAGCGCGGCATTTTCCGCAAGTTGCGTGGCGCTATCCGCTTCGCGGGCGGGGCTCAACACATCATCCATGACCACCTTCTAACCCCTTGGGCGTGGGCGGGCCAAGGCAGCTTGACAGAGAACGAATATGTAACATTATAACATTCTAGATTTAGCCCAAAGGCCTTACTCCATGCTTCGCCGCGCCTTGCTTTGCTCCCCCGCTCTGCTGTTGGTCAGGCCCGCCCTGGCCCAACAAAGGCTTTCGGTGGTCGCTTCCTTCTCCATCCTGGCGGATATGGCGCGCCAGGTCGGCGGGGATCGCATCGCGCTTCGCGCCATTGCCGGGGCGGATCAGGATGCGCATGGCTTTCAGCCCAAGCCATCGGACGCCGCCGCACTGACCAATGCCGCGGTCGTTATCCGCAATGGCCTCGGCTTTGAAGGCTGGCTGGATCGCATGATCCGTTCCTCTGGCTTCAAAGGGCGGATAGTCACAACGACCGAGGGCATCACCCCGCGCCTGATGGAAGCGCATGGGCATGATCATGGCGGGGCGGGGCGGCGGCACAACCATTTCGTCGGGCCGCGCCAGGTGCCGGACCCACATGCCTGGCAGGATGTGGGGCTGGCGCAGCACTATATCCGCAACATCACGGCCGGGCTGATCGCCGCCGATCGGGGCAATGAGGCACTCTATCGCCACAATGCGGAAGCCTATGCCGCGCGGCTTGCCGCGTTGGACCAATGGCTACGCGCAGAAATCGCTAAAGTGCCGGCGGCGCGACGCAAAATTGTCACCAGCCATGATTCCTTCGGCTATTTCGGCGATGCCTATGGCGTGCGCTTCCTGGCGCCACAGGGTGTTTCCACAGAAGCCGAGCCCTCAGCGGCTGAGGTCGGGCGGTTGATCCGCCAGATCAGGGCAGAAAATATCACGGCGCTTTTTATGGAAAACATGGCCAATCCGGCAACGCTGCAACGCATTGCGCAGGAAACCGGCTTGCATGTGCGCGGGCGGCTATATGCTGATGCGCTTTCCACCGAAACCGGCCCGGCCCCAACCTATGAAGCGATGTTCCGGCACAATCTATCCCTGATAGTGCCGGCGATGCTGGGCGCGTAAAAGCTACCCGTTACCTGCCCAACCCGTCCCAGAATTCCTTGACCTTGGCGAAGAAGCCTTCGCTTTCCGGGCTGGTGCGCCCGCCCTTCTCAGCCTCGGCTTCGAATTGCTCCAGCAATTCGCGTTGCTTGGGCGAGAGGTTCTGTGGCGTTTCCACCATGACCTGCACATACATATCGCCGCGCGCGGCTGACCGCAGCACCGAAAACCCCTTGCCACGCAGACGGAATTGATCGCCCGTCTGAGTGCCGGCGGGGATTGTCACTTTTGAACGCCCGCCATCAATGCTGGGCACTTCCACATGCCCACCAAGGGCTGCCTGTGTCATGCGAAGCGGCACGCGCACCAGAATATTCCCGCCATCGCGCTGGAAAATCGGATGCGGCCGAACTGCGATATCCACATACAAATCACCCGCCGGCGCGCCGCGCTGCCCGGCCTCACCCTCACCAGTCAGGCGAATGCGCGTGCCATCATCAACGCCGGCAGGAACCGAGACATTCAGGTTGCGTTCGCGTTGCACGCGCCCCGCGCCACGGCAAATCTTGCAAGGGTTCTTGATGGTGCGGCCCTGGCCGCCGCAGGTGGGGCAGGTGCGCTCCACCAGGAAAAACCCCTGCTGCGCCCTGACCTTGCCGCTACCCTGGCAGGTACCGCAGGTCTGTGCGCCGGAAGCCGCGCCGCCTTCCGCACCATTGCCCTTGCAGGCTTCGCAGGAAACGCTTGTCGCGAAGCGGATGTTTTTCTTGGCACCCGCAAAGGCTTCTTCCAAAGAAACCTCTACCTGCGTGCGCAAATCTGCACCGCGCCCGGAAGCCGCGCGCTGCCCACGCCCGCCGCCGCCGAAGCGGCCGAACATTTCCTCAAAAATATCCTCAAAGCCGCCACCGCCAAAGGGACCGCCGCCGCCGCCAGGCCCGCCCTGTTCAAAGGCAGCATGGCCGAAGCGGTCATAGGCCGCGCGCTTTTCGGCATCCTTCAGCACATCATAGGCCTCATTCAATTCCTTGAATTTGGCTTCGGCTTCCGCATTGCCCTGATTGCGATCAGGGTGCCATTGCATCGCGAGCTTGCGGTAGGTTTTCTTGAGGTCATCCTCGCCCGCATCGCGCGCGACGCCGAGAACCTCGTAATAATCGCGTTTTGCCATGATCGGGCTACCGTTTCCGACACAAGAACTCCCCTGGCGCCGACAGGCACCAGGGGAATATCTTAGTCAAAGGAGCTACCACCCCGAAGGGATCAGGAAGGCTTCTTCTTGTTCGGGTCCACTTCCTCGAACTCGGCGTCAACCACCTTGTCCTTGGAAGCACCAGCCGCGCCGGCCGCCGGTTCTTCCGGCTTCGGCGCGGCCTGTTCGGCCTTGTACAGCGCCTCACCCATTTTCATCGCGGCCTGGGACAGTTTCTCAGAAGCCTCGCGGATCGCATCGGCATCCTGGCCTTCCATGGCAGTGCGGGCAGCGGCCAGCGCCGATTCCACTTCCACCTTTTCAGCCGGCGGCACCTTGTCGCCGCTTTCCTTCAGCGTCTTGTCAGTGGAATGCACCAGCGCATCAAGCTGGTTGCGCGCTTCCACGGCTTCACGACGCTTGCGATCGGCTTCCGAATTGGCTTCGGCATCCTTCACCATGCGTTCGATATCGGCGTCCGAAAGGCCCGATTTCGCCTGAATGCGAATCTGCTGTTCCTTGCCGGTCGCCTTATCCTTCGCGCTGACGCTGACAATGCCGTTCGCGTCAATGTCAAAGGTCACTTCCACCTGCGGCACGCCACGCGGCGCGGTGGGAATGCCCGTCAGGTCGAAGGTCCCAAGCTGCTTGTTATCGGCAGCCATTTCACGTTCGCCCTGATAGACCTTGATGGTGACCGCGGTTTGATTGTCATCCGCGGTGGAGAAGGTCTGGCTTTTCTTCGTGGGGATCGTCGTATTGCGATCAATCAACCGCGTGAAGACCCCGCCGAGGGTTTCAATGCCCAGGCTGAGCGGCGTCACATCCAGCAGCAGCACATCCTTGACATCGCCCTTCAGCACGCCGCCCTGAATGGCCGCGCCAATGGCGACGACTTCATCGGGGTTGACGTTACGCGCGGGTTCCTTGCCGAAAAATTGGCGAACGGCTTCCACCACCTTCGGCATGCGCGTCATGCCGCCGACAAGGATCACCTCATCCACCTCATTGGCGGCAAGGCCGGCATCCTTCAGCGCCTGGCGGCAAGGTTCCATGGTGCGGCTGATCAGATCATCCACCAAGGCTTCAAGCTTTGAACGGGTGACCTTCATCACC
>CAMCHA010000213.1 GCA_945874515.1 Asaia bogorensis | reverse complement strand
GTTTCCTCAATGCTACGCCGCGTCACATCAATCACAGGCCAACCTTGGCTGGTACAAAGCCGGCGCGCACCGACGATCTCCGCCTTTACCGCTTCAGGGTCAATGTAATCCGTCGTGTCCTGTCGCACACCCTGGCCACCTATGATCTTCAAGCGGTGGCGGCGAATATCAATCAATGCATTAGCTTCAATATAGAGCCCGACCACAGGGCAAGGCGGATCATTCAAAATCTCTGGCAGTGTGGCGCCTGGCACGATGGGCACGTTGGCAGCTTTGATCCCGCGATTGGCCAGATAGAAGCAGGTCGGTGTCTTGCTACTCCGTGAAACCCCAACCAATACCACATCGGCGTTCCGTATGCCGACCGTTCCTTGCCCATCATCATGGGACAACACGTAATGCATAGCATCTATGCGCCGGAAGTAATCCGCATCCATCACATGCTGCGCGGCGCGTTTTTCACGCGCCCGGACCCCAGTAGCCTCCTGCAATAGCTCCATCACCGGATCAAGCGGTGAAAGGCACGTGACCCCCATCCGCTGGCAGGCTTCTTCCAACACATGGCGAAGGCTCGAATCAACTAGCGTATAGAGCACTGGCCCTGGTTCATGCTGAATACCCTCCAACACACGGTCCAATTGCAGGCGGGATCGGATCAGGCTCCACCGATGATCCACCACATGGTGATCATCAAACCGTGCCAGCGTCGCGCGAGCGATGGATTGCAACGTCTCCCCGGTTGAATCGGATACCAGATGCAAATCAATGTGCCTGTTGACCATGCCGGTAGAATTCCGTGAATCAATGTGGATAACGGGGGTGGATTCCAGCACCGATCCCGCGTGAGCTCATAATGGGGATGAAACCCCCTCATCGCGCAAGCCTGAATGCTTTTGCCACGCACACGCCGGCTACAAGCGTAACTCCCTTCACCCCTGATAGAAACACTAAAACGCTTGCATTCGTTATAGGGAGAACCCTGTGGATGAAATTAGCATCACTTGCCTCCCCATGATCCACAGGCCCTACAAGCTACCTCATCTTTCAGAATCTTAGATTCAATGCTTAGGTTAGGGTCATGGAAATGGAAAACGAGCCCAGCCGGGCCAAACCCTTTTTGCGCGTCATGGCCGGAGAGGCCGTCTGGCCGCCCCCAGTATGGCTGATGCGCCAGGCTGGGCGGTATTTGCCCGAATACCGCGCGACCCGCGCCATAGCCGGCGATTTCATCTCCCTCTGCACCACGCCAGATTTGGCGGCGGAGGTCACATTGCAACCCATCCGACGCTATGGCATGGATGCCGCTATCCTGTTTTCCGATATCCTGATCGTGCCCTGGGCGCTCGGCCAAGGGCTACGCTTTGCCGAAGGTGAAGGCCCGCTGCTTGACCCAATCCGCTCGGCCGAGGGCATCGCCGCCCTCAATCTGGATGGCTTGCTCACGAAAGCCGCGCCGATTTTCGAAACCGTGCGCCTGACCAGGGCTGCGCTCAATCAGAATCACCCGAAAACAGCACTGATTGGCTTTGCCGGATCGCCGTTCACTGTCGCTTGCTACATGGTCGAAGGTCGCGGCAGCAAGGATTTTGCTGCCACTCGCGGCATGGCCTACAGCGACCCGGCCAGCTTTGGCCGACTGATCCGCATTCTGCAGGATGCCACCGTCGAATATTTGGTGGCGCAGGTCGAGGCGGGTGCTGAAGCGCTGATGCTGTTCGACACTTGGGCTGGCCTGCTTCCACCCAGCCAATTCCGTCGCTGGGTGATTGAACCCTCAGCCGCCATCGCCCGCGCGGTGCGCAAGCGCTGCCCAAATACCCCCATTATCGGCTTCCCACGCTTGGCCGGCCCCATGCTGCCCGACTACGCCAGCCAGGCGGCGGTTGATGGGGTTGCCATGGATACCAGCATGGACCCGCGCTGGGCCGCCCAGGCGGTGCCCGTAACCATGCCCCTACAAGGCAATCTGGACCCGTTGGCACTGGTCGCCGGCGGGGCAGCTTTGGAGGCCGAAGCACGTAGCATCCTGGCCGCCATGCGCGGCCGGCCCTTTATCTTTAATTTGGGCCACGGCATCATCCCACCGACGCCGCCCGAGCACGTCGCACAGCTCATGCACATCATCCACAGCAGCTAACGTGACCTAGGAATTACTATCCTGCGAGAAGGGGGGCTTTAACCAAAGCGCCTCCTTAACCTTGTCGGAAACATACACCCCATGCGCGGCTAATGCTTTCGTGCATGGGGTGATCAACACTGCGTCACGCTGCACCGCTTCCACATCAAGATTTACGATGCGCGGCGCCGCTTTGGCGGCCAATTCCAGTCCCGGCTGCTTGCCGCCCATCATTTCCAAATAGACCTGCGCCAGGAGCTGGCAGTCGAGCACGGCATTGTGGTTGCCGCGCATGGAATTATCCACGCCAAGCCGACGACATAGCGCATCCAGATTATTTGGCATGCCGGGGAAGCGCAGCTTCGCCATCGCCAGGCTGTCAATCATGCGGCTGCGATCCAAAGGCGGGCGCTGACAGCGGAATAACTCAGCATCCAAAAAACCAAAATCGAAGGGCGCGTTATGCGCAATGATGTCGGCATCACCCAAGAATTTCAGAAGCTGACCAGCAATTGCGGCGAATTTCGGCTTGCCGGCGACATCACCATTGGTGAAGCCGTGAATACGCGAAGCCTCGGCCGGGATATCGCGTTCCGGATCAATCACGCTGTGAAACGCCTCACCAGTCGGCAGCAGGTTGAATAATTCCACCGCCGCCACTTCAATCACGCGGTCGCCCGTCAGCGGATCAAGCCCGGTCGTTTCCGTATCCAGCACAATCTGGCGCATCAGCCCACTTCCCTGAGGCGGCGCAACAAGCGCCGAATGGCAGCAACGGCAAAATGCCGCGACAACCCGCTATGCATCACCACATCCGCGCGTCGGCGCTTTTCAGCATCGGGCATTTGCCGCGCGCGAATGGTGGCGAGCCTTTCCCGCGTCATCCCCGGCCGGCGCATCACGCGCGCCGCCTGCACCACAGCCGGTGCCGAGACCACCACCACCAGGTCAACGCGCTTCTCACCGCCCGTTTCCAGCAGCAGGGGAATATCCAAGACGACCAAGGATTTCCCCGCGCGCCGCGCCGCCGCCAGAAAACGCTTCTCAGCATCGCGTACCAAGGGATGGACGATGCGTTCCAGAATCTTCAACGCTGCTGGATTGCCCAGCACAGCACGGCGCAGCGCTTCCCGATCCACCGCACCGCCGCGCGTCGTCCCTGGGAAGGCCGCTTCAATCGGTCGCACCGCACGCCCGCCCACCGCCTGCAATTCGTGCACGGCTTGATCAGCGTCGAATATACGCACCCTATGGCGGCGAAACGTGGCGGAGGCTGTGGATTTGCCCATCCCGATTCCGCCCGTGAGGCCGATAATCTTCATGCGCCATCCAGCTTCGGGATATCGGCCGCCACCACATCGCGCAAAGCCTGATCCACTTGCGGAGCGACGCCAAACCAGGCCTCAAAACCCGGCCGCGCCTGATGCAGCAACATGCCAAGGCCATCCACCGCAACCAGGCCCCGCGCCCGCGCCGCCGCCAAAAGGCGAGTTTCGAGCGGCACATAGACAATATCCGCCACGACCGCGCTGGCAGGCAAAGGCGCCAAATCCACCCCCAGCCCCGGCTGGCCCTGCATGCCGAGCGACGTCGTATTCACAAGCAAAGCCGCGTCTTCCAGGGGTGGCCGATCCGCCACATGGATCGGCCCGCCAAGATCACGCGCTAAGGCCTCGGCCTTCGCGGCGGTGCGGTTCACCAAAGTCACACGCGGCGCGCCGGCATCCAATAGCGCTGCCGCAATGGCCCGCGCCGCACCACCCGCGCCCAAAAGCACCGCTGGCCCGGCATCGGCACGCCAGCCGGGCGCTGCTTCGCGAATGCTTTCCAAAAAGCCGAAGCCGTCGGTATTTGAACCCTCAATCCGCCCATCCCGGAAAATCAGCGTATTCACCGCCCCAGCGCGGCGCGCGAAGGGCGCAACCGCATCACAAATCTCGAAAGCCGCGAGCTTATGGGGGATGGTGACATTGGCGCCACGAAAGCCGAGATCCACGAGCGCCCGCACCGCCGCACCAAAGCCGCCAGGCGCCACGCCAAGCGGAATATAGGCACCATCAATGCTATAGCGTTGCAGCCAGAACCCATGGAGCCTGGGTGAACGTGAATGGGTCACGGGGTGGCCGAAAACCCCGGCGAGGCGAGCATGACCGGAAAGCAGCTTCATGCCACCAGAAAGCACTGCACGCGGGCGGAAAGCAAGACTTTAGCCGCCCACTTGGCGGAGCCATTCCGGCAAATTGTAATACATGGTGACCCGGCTGATCCGCCCATCCTTCAGGCTATAAAAGGCCCCGGCCGGCAGGGCATAGCGCTGGCCGTGCGCCGGCGGCAGACCGGCATCCTGCGCCAGATATTCGCCATGCACCTGGAATTCCGCCGCCGCACGGGCGCCATCCGGCCCAGCCATGATCACGATATCGCGCAATTCTTCCCGGTAGCAGCGCGCCATCCGATCAAGAAAGGCGGCAAAGGCCGGCTTGCCGTGCTCTGCGCCGCCCTGATTGATGTCATGCACAACATCATCGGCCAACAGCGCCAGCATGCCCTGCCAATCTCCGCGATTGAAGGCAGCCAGGTAGGCCCCGATGATGTCTTGCGCGGTCTTCATGATGGCTTTCCTTGCCGGGTCCGGGTGGCCTGCCTATACAGCACCCCGCACGAGCCTTACGCCAGAGCACAGAACCGCCATGACCGCCAAGCCCCCCAGTTTTCAGGACATCATCCTGCGCCTGCATCGCTTTTGGGCGGATCAGGGCTGCGTGATCCTGCAGCCCTATGACATGGAAGTGGGTGCCGGCACCTTTCACCCGGCCACCACCTTGCGCGCGCTGGGACCAAAACCCTGGAAGGCCGCTTATGTGCAGCCCTCGCGCCGTCCCGCCGATGGCCGCTATGGCGAAAACCCCAATCGGCTGCAGCATTATTACCAATATCAGGTGATCTTGAAGCCATCACCGGCGGACCCGCAGGCGCTGCTGATTGAAAGCTATCGCGCGCTCGGCATTGACCCCGCTTTGCATGACATCCGCTTTGTGGAAGACGATTGGGAAAGCCCGACGCTCGGCGCCTGGGGCCTGGGTTGGGAGGTTTGGTGCGATGGGATGGAGGTGACGCAATTCACCTATTTCCAGCAGGTGGGCGGCATTGCCTGCGAAA
>CAMCHA010000212.1 GCA_945874515.1 Asaia bogorensis | reverse complement strand
CCCGGCGTGCGCGCCAAATCCCACGGGTTGCGCGTGGGCGGCAGGCTTTGGAAGAAGGCATATTCCGTGGTGTGCAGCTTGCCCAGAACAATCGCCCCCGCCGCGCGTAGATGCGCGACCACGGTGGCATCCGCGCTGGCAGGTGCGATATCAGCGCGAGAGGGGCTATTGGCGCGCGTCGGCAGGCCGCGCACATCAATCACATCCTTGATGCCAACGGGGATGCCATGCAGGAGGCCACGCAGCCGCCCCGCCTTTCGTTCCGCATCCAGCGCGCGCGCTTCGGCAAGCGCGGCATCGGCCAGCACATGAATCCAGGCCTTCACCTGGCCATCAACGGCGGCGATGCGGTCCAGATAGCGGCGTACCAGGGCTTCGGCGGTTATCTCGCCTTTCGCCATGGCGGCGGAAAGATCGCGGATGCGGCCCGGGTTTTGGATAAGGGGGTTGGTCATTTTTGGCCTTTCGGCGCGTCAGATGAAACGCGCGGCTTTCACAGGGCGATTTTGCGCGCGTAAAGCTGACGCAGCGGTAAGCCAGGGTAAACCACCATCTTGCGCTGATAAAGGTTCATGAAAGCGTCAATTGCGGGCTTTGGCATACGCAGCACATCCTGCGCCCCCGGACGATCCATGGACCAAAGGTAATCATCGAAAATCATTGTACCACCAACACGAAGCAGTGGAAATGCCATGGTAGCGTCAGCCAAGACATCCGGCGCCTCATGCGATCCATCAATATAGATCAGATCGAAGCTTTCGCCGGCGCCAGCGGTGATTAGGCCGGCCAGGGCATGCTGCGATTTCTGCTTCAGCTTGCGCAAGGCAACCGGCTTGGCCGCTTTTTCCAGTGCGATGCGGGTATTATGGTCAAAGCGGCGTTCCACATCGCTCATTGCCGCTTCTGCGGGACCCCCTTGGCGATGTTCGATGCTGCCTTCCCACGTATCAACGCAGGTCAGCGAAACTTCGCCATCCGCGACAGCCGACCCATATTCGATGATGTGGCAGGCGGAACGACCTTCAAAAGATCCGATTTCCAGGATTTTTCTGGGCTTTTCCTGATCAAGGATGCGTTTCCACACGGGGATATAGATCGAAAACCAATCGCGCGTGAATGCGTAAGTGGCGTTCTCGGCCGCTGGACGTGTATCTGACATGCAGGTCAACCTTCATCATTTCAGGAGCGGCCCGAACAACGTTCACGTGAGCAAGATCTCCCGCGCAATGCCCCTGCAATCCATTTCAAATTCTAAATCTTTCACCGGCGGGCGGCAATATTGCCAGGTGAGCCCATGGCGCGCGGCGCCGCGACGGACGATTTCCTCGGCAAAAAATGGCATCATGTCATGCACCGTATAGGCCTGCACGCCCGTCGTTACGCGCCAATCGGCGCCCAGTAGCCCCATGCGCCGTTCCATTTCCCCCAGCACCCAGTGGGCCTTGGCGCGCATCCCGGCGGGCGAGATATCCCCCAAGGCAACCGTATTGCTACGGTAATCGCCCTTGCCTTCCGCAGCCTCTCCACTGCCAGCCACCGCGAAGGAAGGCGCAGCGCCCGCATCTGGCACGGTATAGATAAAGGCATGGAAACAAGGCTCGGCGGGCGGGTCGATTTCCGGGCAGACATTGCTGCGCGCAATCGGGTTCAACCCATCCCGAAACAAGCCCCATTCCGTCAATACGCCGCCATAAACCCGATTAAACGCCGCGAACCCTTCTTACGTGAAAGGCGCGGGGGAGCGTAATTCGCAGGCCGCAAAAGCCGCTTTTGGGCGACCAATGGCATCAAGATACGCGGCGATGCGCGCAAACCCCGCCATCAAGGGCAGGGGTTCAGCAAAACGCACGCGTTCCAGCCGAAAGCCAGCTTCCGCCGCCACGCCGGCGCTATATTGATAGACGCCCGGGATGAAGCGGAACCCGCCTTCAGCAACCTTTTTTGTCATATGCGGGCCTTCCCCCATGGTATTGAACCGGCGCCATGGTGCTGGCACTGAGTGCCTGAACGCAAGCCCGCATCGCGGAAGGAATGAACCCATGCCCACCCCCACCAAGCTTGGCATTATCGGCTTAGGCATTATGGGCGAAAGGCTGCTGCGCGCCGCGCTGGAACACGCAGCAGAAAGCGTGACACCAGTTGCGGTCTGGGACCCATCGCCAGCCGCCGCCGCACGAGTTTCCACCATTCCCGGCGCACCGCCCATGCTCACTTCAGCGGAGGCGGTGATCGCGGCTTGCGAATGCCTCTATATCGCCGCGCCACCGGCGGCGCATATTCCCTTGGCCGAGGCGGCCATTGCCGCGGGACGGTCGGTTTTTATCGAAAAGCCTCTGGCGACTTCACTTTCGGATGCGCGCACCTTTGTCGCCCGCGCGGAAGCGGCTGGTGCCAGGGCGGCGGTGAATTTCCCCATGGCATCCTCCCCCGCCGTGGCGCAGCTTGCGGCCTGGCGCGCCGGACTCACGCCGGAATCTCTGGCCATTGAGGTTGCCTTCGCCACCTGGCCGCGCGGCTGGCAGCGAGCAGCGGCAAGCTGGCTGGCGAAGCGCGCCGAAGGCGGCTTTACGCGCGAAGTCGTCTCCCACTTCCTGTTCCTGACGCGCCGGCAATTGGGGCCACTCAAGCTGCTTGAAGCGCAAGTCACCCACCCTTCAGGCGATGGCGCGGAAACCGCCATCGAAGCGCGGCTAAGCGCGGGCGGCGTGCCGGTGACGCTGAAGGGTTCGGTCGGTACTACCACCAAGGATGATCACAATACTTGGACTCTAAATGGCGCGATTCGGCTGCGTGATTGGTCCTTTGCCGAAAGGATAGGCACTGATGGCGCCTGGGCGCAGGCACCCGATGCGCTGCCTAATGAGAAAATGCGCCCCACGGTGCTGAAAGGCCAATTGGCGCAAGTGGCAGCGATGACACGCGGTGAGGCGCATCGGCTGGCGACTTTGCGTGAAGCCTTGGAAGTGCAGCAGATTGTGGAGGCGATCCTGGCGGCTTGAACAAAACCCCAAGCCACCAGGCCGCCAATGATCAAACCCGCAGCCAGGTCTCGCAGAAGGCGAGCATCGCCGTGCTGATCTTGCGCCCTGCCACTTCGCGCGGAATGGGCGCGCCGGGGCGGCGGATGCCATTCACCGTAACGGCAGCACTTTCGCAGCCAATGAACAGGCTTGGCATCACATGCTTGCCGGTCGCGGATTGCGGGGGCGCGAAGGCGAAGCAGAAGGGCTCACCCAGGCCCTGCCAAGCCATAGAAACTGACATATCGCCCGCGCGCACGCTTTCGCTGTAATGGCTGCGCGGGTCGCCGGCGGCCTTTACTTCATCCAGCTTGCGAAAGCGCAGACCGGCAAGCCCGGCAATGCCGCGAAAGGCACCGAAATGGCTGAGGTATTCGGCAATCAGCCAGCGCGCGAGGGGTTCATTATCCGTCAGGCACCAATTCGCGGCCGCTTCCGGCGGGTTCGCCTCATGCGGGGATTGCATCAGCACCAGCGCATGGCCGGCACCATGGGGTGAGAGCACCACGCGGAAAAAACTGGCGAGCGTGGTGAAGGGGCCATTCGGGTCCTCCTTCAAGGAAATGCCCGGATTTTCGCCGGACCATTCGACCTTGCCCGGGAATAGGATGGTTTCTTGCATGGTGTTTCTCCTGTTCAATGCGCGCCAGCGTGACCCAGCCATGCGCTGGGATCAATGCCCAAAACCACGCAAAGCTTGACGCGGCGGGGCGCGGGGGCGCAAGAAAAGCCTCGTTTTTTCTGGATTCAGTCTCCTCATGTCGTTTGTTGGTATCCCTGCCGCGCTGCAATCAGCACTGGCTTCCCGTGGCTACGGAGCCCCCACCCCTGTGCAAAGCGCTGTCCTGGCCGAGGGCGCGGCTGGGCGAGATTTGCTTGTCTCGGCCCAGACCGGATCGGGCAAGACGGTTGCCTTTGGTCTTTCCATCGCACCTGAATTGCTGGGCGGCGCGGAACGCCTGCCACCGCCCGGTGCGCCGCTTGCCATTGTGGTGGCGCCCACGCGCGAATTGGCCTTGCAGGTGAAGGCAGAGCTCACCTGGCTTTACGCCCCCGCCGGCGGGCGCATTGCGTCTGGCGTTGGCGGCATGGACCCAATTGCGGAAAAGCGTCAATTGCTCGCCGGCGCGCATATCATTGTCGGCACGCCTGGCCGGCTTTGTGATCATTTGGAACGCGGCAATCTGAAGCCCGATTCCTTGCGCGTTGTTGTGCTGGATGAAGCCGATGAGATGCTGGACCTCGGCTTTCGGGAGGAATTGGCAGCGATCCTGGATCGCATGCCGTCCGAACGCCGGACGCTGATGTTCTCGGCCACCGTGCCGCGCGCCATTGCCGCACTCGCGAAAAGTTATCAGCGCGATGCGCTCAGGCTTGAAGTGGGCGGCGGGGGTGAGGCGCATGGCGACATCACCTATCGCGCCATGTTGGTGGCGCCGCATGAAATTGAACGCGCGGTGGTGAACCTTATACGCTTGGAAAACCCGCCACTTGCCATGGTGTTTTGCGCGACACGCGCGGCAGTGGCCCGGCTACATGGCAATCTGGCCGAACGCGGCTTTCCTGCCGTGGCGCTTTCCGGCGAGCTCACTCAGACCGAGCGGCTGCGCGCCCTGCAAGCGCTGCGCGATGGCCGGTCGCGTGTTTGTGTCGCAACCGATGTCGCGGCGCGTGGCATTGATTTGCCGGAATTGGATTTGGTCATTCACGCGGAATTGCCGCGAGATTCTGAAACCCTGCTGCATCGCAGCGGCCGCACCGGGCGCGCCGGGCGCAAGGGCACCAGCGTGCTTCTGGTGCCGCATCCGCGCCGCCGCCTTGCCGAACGGCTGATTGGCGCTGCCAAGGTCACCGCCGCCTGGGGGCCTGCGCCCTCAGCCGATGCCGTGCTCGCGCGGGATGCGGAACGCCTGGCGGAACAGGCGCGCAGCGTTTTGACCGAAGAAGCATCGGAAGATGATCTGACGCTTGCGCGCCGGCTGCTGGCGGATCAGCCGACTGCGCCGGAAGCATTGGCGGCAGCGCTGATTAAAATGCTGCGCGCGCCTTTGCCCGCGCCCGAGGAAATCGCCGAACAGCGCCCCGAAAGGCGCGAGGCGCGGCGGGAAGCGCCTGATGCGAATGCGCCGCAGGGCGAGGAAGGTGTGTGGTTCCGGCTCAATATCGGGCGCAATGGCAATGCCGATCCGCGTTGGCTACTGCCGTTCCTGTGCCGGCGTGGGCATCTGACGCGCCAGGAAATCGGGCGTATCCGTAT
>CAMCHA010000211.1 GCA_945874515.1 Asaia bogorensis | reverse complement strand
GGGAGGTGATCCCCGGCATGGTGCCGGTTGGGTTATTTCTGCGCCGCGCTTTGGGATGACGGCACCAAACCGCGCCCCTCCCCATCCGTAAACTGCAACGCCGCCAACCGCGCATAAAGCCCGCCTTCGGCCAGCAACGCCTCATGCGTGCCGATCGCAATGATGCGGCCTGCATCCATCACAACAATCCGATCCGCACGCCGCACCGTGGCCAGGCGATGCGCCACCGTGATGCTGGTGCGCCCTTGGCATAGCCGGGCCAGCGCTTGCTGCACAGCGAATTCGCTTTCCGCATCCAAAGCGCTGGTCGCCTCATCCAGTAGCAGCACCGTCGGGTCGCGCAGGATGGCGCGCGCAATCGCCAAGCGTTGGCGCTGCCCGCCGGAAAGCGTGACGCCACGCGTGCCAAGTTCGGTGGCAAAGCCCTGTGGCAGGGCGGCGATGAATTCCGCTGCCGCCGCTGCCTCAGCCGCCGCTGCCACTTCCGCATCCGTGGCATCAGGCCGGCCCAGGCGGATGTTTTCGGCGATGCTGGCGCTGAAAATCACAGGCTCCTGCGGCACCAGCCCCAGGCGGGACCGCAGCGCGCGCGGGTCAAGCTGCGTAATCTCCGCCCCATCCAGCAGGATGCGCCCCGCGCTTGGGTCATAAAAGCGCAGCAGTAGGGACAGCACCGATGTCTTGCCCGCGCCCGAGGGGCCAACCAGCGCAATCGCCTCCCCCGGTTCCACCACCAGGCTGAAATCACTGAGCGCCGGCGTATCCGGCCGCGTCGGATAGCGCAGCGTGACACCCTCAAACACCACGCGGCCTTGCGCGGGTGGCAAGGGCAAAGGGTTCGCGGGGGCTGCGATGGCGGGCGCAATGGCCAGGACCTCGCCAAGCCTATCCGCCGCTGCCGCCGCGCGTTGGATTTCGCCCCATAATTCGCTGACCGTAGCGCCGGAAGAGGCCATCAGCACGGCGTAGAAGACAAAGGCGGATAATTCGCCGCCCGAAATCCGCCCTTCAATCACATCGCGCCCACCCACCCAAAGACTGAAGGTGATGGCGCCGAAGCCAAGCAGAATAACAGCCAGGATCAGCAGGCTGCGAGAGAATACACGCCGGAGTGCCGCACGCACCGCGGCTTCCGATCCCTCGGCAAAGCGCGCCCGCGCGCGATCTTCCTGCGTGAAAGCCTGAATGGCACGAATACCGCCCAGCGTTTCTTCCGCCTGCGCAGCCAGATCGCCGATCCTTTCCTGTGCCGCCTTGGAAAGTCGCCTTTCGCGCCGGCCAAAAAACACCAGCGGCAGCACCACCATGGGCAGGATCAGCGCAATCAACCCCGCAAGCTTCGCACTGGTCAGCACCAGCATCAGAAAGGCGCCGGCGCCCGTGATGGCCTGGCGCACGCCCATGGAAATGGCGGAGCCAATCAGTGATTGCAGCAGGCCGATATCGGCCGTCAGGCGCGACATGACATCGCCGATGCGCGCAGATTCGAAATAGCTGGGCGAAAGCCCGGTGACATGGTCAAAAAAGCGCTGCCGCAAATCCGCAGCCACCCGTTCGCCTAACCAGGACACCAGATAAAACCGCGTTGTGGTGGTGATGGCCAAGGCGGTAATCAAAGCGCCCATCACCAGCGCGGCACTGTCCAAGGTGCCGTGCCCGCCGGCGAAGCCATCATCAATCAGATGCTTAAGGCCCTGCCCCAAGGCGAGTGTCAGCCCAGCCGCCAGCAGAAGCGATGCGATGGCGGCAATGACGCGCGGCAGATAAGGCTTGAGTAGCGGTATCAGCAGACCAAGGGCGGCAAGGCTGGCGCGCGGTGCGGGCTTCACGCGTCAGAACACCTTCGCGCATTTCGGCCACGCATTCGCACGGCTGAAATGCTCTTGGCTGTTAATGGGTGGCATTTTCCTGGTCGCCAAGCCAAGCCGTTTGGCTTGAAAATGCTTCAAACGTGCTGCCCACCATTGATATGAATTTCCGCGCCATTCACATAGGAAGACGCCTCGGTACACAGGAAATAAATGGCCTGGGCCACTTCCTCGGGCCGGCCAAGTCGACGCATCGGGATTTGTTCTTTCACGATCTTATCCGTCCCCGGGGAGAGGATGGAGGTATCAATCTCCCCAGGTGAGATCGCATTCACGCGCACACCGCGCGGGGCGAAATCCGCTGCCATTTCGCGCGTCAGCGCCGCCAGCGCCGCCTTGGAAGTGGAATAAGCCGCACCCGCAAAAGGATGCACCCGCCCGCCGGCGATGGAGGTGACATTCACCACCGAACCATTGGCCCGCGCCAATTCATCCACCAAGCCCCGCGCCAGCAGAATGGGGGCGAAGAAATTCACCTGAAGAACGCGGAGCCACCCATCCGTCGGCATGGTCAGCGTGCCAAGCCGCGCCCCGCCCTCGCCCTTTGGTGAAATCGCGGCATTATTCACCAGTGCATGCAGCACGCCGCCATCCGGGGCCAAACGCGCGCGGATTTCTGGGATCATCGTCTCAGTCAGCGCGGGGTCGCCCAGATCAAGCTGAATGTGATCCTCAGGCCCCATTTCCCAGGGGCATTGTTCCGGGAAAGGCTGCCGCGACACCGTGATCACGCGCCAACCCGCGGCGGAAAAGCGCTTTACCGTGGCATGCCCAATTCCGCGGGAGGCGCCTGTCAGCAGCAGCACCCGGCGCGGTTCATTCGGCTTGCTTCGTTTTTCCATCATGGCACTGAAACTCCGGCCAACGGCCCAGGATGCATCCTTATAGGCGGGCATGCGCCTTTGGGAAACCAGCCCAAAATGAAAACGGCCCGCCCACCATCTGGTAGCCGGGCCGCAATGGGGGAGGCGTGAAAAGTCAGGCCGCGTGCCGATCGGGCGCGGCGACGGCGCGGCGCGCAGCCGCGGCCCAGGCCGGGGCGGCGCGCAACAGGCGGTCCAAAGCTGCTTCGGGCAGGGTTTCGGCATATTCCAACGCCGTCACGGCCCCTGTGTCCCAATGGCGCAGGATTTCGGCAATAGCGCGGGTGGCGTCGGAAGCGGGAAGGTGCAAGCCAGCGGCGCGGCGGGCTGCGGTCAGGATACGCGCAGCCGCTTCAAGGCGGGCGCCTTCCAAAGGGCAGGAATCGGCCAGTTCCGAAAGAATACGCTCAAGCCCTTGGGCGGTAGCATTGCAGGAAATGGTCATATTAATCCCCTTGGTTGATCGCTTTGCGCAGCCTTCCTCGATGGCGTTTGAGGTCAAATGATAAGCAAAGGTGGCGATTTCAAGGCTTGCGCTGCCGCAAATGGCCAAAATTTGATACGCCCTATTCCGGCTCGATCCCCGCTGCCTTGATCTGGCGCGCCCAGGTTTCGATCTGGCTGCGGATGAAGGCGCCGAATTCCTCAGGCGTGGAGGTCACACGTTCGATCCCAAAACTCGCCAGCCGATCAGCGGTTTCCTGCCTTTCCCATACCTTACGCATTGCGGCGTTCCAGGCCGTCACGATTTCTGGCGGCATACGCGCCGGACCAACCGCCCCCATCCAGGACAGCAATTCAAAGCCCGGCAGGCCCGCTTCGGCGAGTGTTGGTTCATTCGGCAAAAGCGGTGTGCGCGTGGCGGAAGTAATACCAAGCGAACGCATCTTGCCTTCCTGCAAAAAACCGCGCGAAGCCGCCACATCCACAATAATGCCCGTGACACGCCCCGCAATCACATCCGTCATGGCCGGCGGGGTAGAACGATAGGGCACATGCTCCATCTGGATATTGCCGATGGAAGTCAGCATCGCGCCGCCCACAACGCCGGTTGTATTGCCCGAAGCATAGGTCAGCTTACCGGGCTGGGACCGCGCCAGTGCCAGAAACTCCTGCAGGTTGCGCACCGGCACCTGGTCATTCACCGCGAGTACGAAGATGTAGGTCCCCATCCGCCCGATCGGCGTGAAATCATTGATGGCGTCATAGGTTGGGCGCTTCATCAGCGCGGGCGTCGCGCCATGCGGGCTATTCGTGGTGATCATCACCGTATGGCCATCCGGCGCGGCGCGGGCAGTGGCCACCGCGGCAATGGCGCCATTAGCACCCGGGCGGTTATCCACCACCACCTGCGATCCCCATTCCTGTTCCAAAAGGCTCGCCAACAGGCGCGAGACTGAATCGGTCCCCGACCCGGCGGCAAAGGGCACAATCAGCGTCACGGGGCGCGATGGCCTCCAGGCGGCTTGCGCGCTGACGGCGAAAGGCAGGGCGGCGGAGGCAGCAATCAAGGCGCGGCGGGATATCAGCATGGCGAGTTTCCTTTGTTGCGCGCGTCATAGGCGGCAGGGCGGGGCGCTGTCCATGGGTTTCGTATTCTCGTCTTTCCTGGGTGTCCGGCGCAGCAAGCGCGAAGCGGTTGGTCAGTCTCACCTGGGCGAAAACAGCCTCCGAGATGAAGCGCATCATCACCGCAGTTTAAGTCACGCGGCTTCGATCACCGCACCAATCCGAAAAAGCCCCGCAGCGGCCGCATCTTCTTCTTCCACGACACTCGGCACACCAGACGCCGCCAATGCCGCACTGTAACGCTGGGTCAGCGCCGCAGCGCCGATGATATGCACCGGCGGCGCCACACCCGCTTCCAGGGCCGATGCAACCTCATGCCCAATCAACAGGCCCGAAAGATAGGAAGCCGCTTCCAGTTGCGGCATGGCATCAAACAGCGAAAGGCTGCGCAGGCCGAAAAGCTGATGCAACAAGCCGCCACCCTGCCGCGCGCGATCCAAGCCGCGCGCAAAGGCGCCCGCATGATGCGCCGCGCCGCGATGCAGGCTGCGCGCCAGGATCGTGTGGGCGGAAAGGGCGGCGAAGACCTCGCCCGTCATATGGGTAGAGAAATCAAGGATCTGCCCGGCACGCACCCGCACCCATTTGGAATGGCTGCCGGGCAGACACAGCGTTGCCTCCTGTTCGGGCAGCCGTTCCAGGACGCCCAGGATTTGCGTTTCCTCCCCACGCATCACTTCCGGCACACCATCGGCATCGCGCGCCTTCAGGCCCGGCACCAGGCGCACCCGCGTGGCCGGGAAGGGTACAGGCAGGGTTGCACGGGCAATGTCTGTCACTGTTGCGGGGCAGGCCAGATAAGGCGCTTCCGCCCAGCCCTGCTTGCTACCGGCCATGCCAGAAATCACCACCAGCTTTTCGCCGGCTTCCAGCCAATCCCCGGAAATTTTGCGCAATTCATCAGGAAAGCCGCCGGGCTTCACGGACAGGATGCCCGATTTGCTTTCGCGCTTGTCCAGCACTGCCCCGGCCTGATCCAGCCGATAGGC
>CAMCHA010000210.1 GCA_945874515.1 Asaia bogorensis | reverse complement strand
CCGCCCATGCCCTTGCCCGTATCAACCTCATCGGTTGCTTCCACCTTGATCACATTGGCGCCCCAATCGGCCAATTGGCGCACGCAGGTGGGGCCGGAACGGACGCGCGTCAGGTCAAGCACGGTGAAGCGGGAAAGCGGCATCATGGCGGTGTCTCCGTGAAAATTCACCGCCTTGTTGGCATTCTGTCTGGCCCTCGGCAAGGGAGCGGGTTGACGCGCCCGCACCGCGCGCTACCCATGCGCATCCCAAAGCCGAGGAACCTGACCATGACCGAAGACCTGCTGCACGAAATCCGCGAAGGCGGCATTGCCTGGACCACTTTCAACCGCCCGCAAGCGCGCAATGCCATGACCTTCGCCATGTATGCGCGCTTGGCGGAATTGGCCGATGAGATCAGCGCCGATCCCGCCGTCCGCGTATGGGTCATTATGGGCGCCGGCGGCAAGGCTTTCGCCTCGGGCACCGATATTTCCCAATTCCGCGAATTCCGCACCGCCGAGGATGCGCTGAACTACGAAGCGCGCATTGATAAGGTGCTGGGCGCGCTCGAGAGCTGCACCAAGCCCGTGATTGCGGCCATTACCGGCGCCTGCACGGGCGGCGGGCTTGGCATTGCCGGCTGCTGCGATATCCGCATTGCCGATAAGGGTGCCCGCTTCGGCCTGCCGATTGCGAAGACACTTGGCAATATCCTCAATATGCACAACTTCGCGCGCTTCTATGCGCTGGTCGGCCCCGCCGCGGTGACCGAAATGATCATGACCGCGCGGCTGTTTTCCGCCGATGAGGCGAAGCATATCGGCCTGATTTCCGAAATGCTGGAAACACCTGATGATGTGTCGGCGCGCGCCATGGAATTGGCCATCAATATCTCGGGCCTCGCGCCGCTCACGCTGCGCGCCACCAAGGAAGCCATCCGCCGCCTGCGCAAAGCAACCAGCGAGGTTGAGGGTGACGACCTGGTGACCATGTGCTTCACCAGCGCCGATTTCCAGGAAGGGGTCAGCGCCTTTCTGAACAAGCGCGCCCCGCACTTCATGGGGCGTTGATGGCGCATAACCGCCAATGATAGCGTCGCTTGCTTGCGCTATCCTGGCGAAGTTTAGTTCATAGCGTCACTCCGTAGTGGATAGTATCGCCGGCGCGAGCGCAGCTGATTTGGCGGCAGGGTGAGATGGGTTGCGGAAACGCAGCTCCCCACCCGGAACTGCATCGGGTGGCGCCAGGCCGAAAAGCTCGGCGCGGGAAGAACAGGCCGCCGCCACCACGCGCCGCGCTGCATGGCCCGCCAGAAAGCGCCGCACGGCACCTTCCAGCGCCAATTCATCACGCAGGCTTCGCCATTCCGCACGGTCCATATCTTCGATGAAGACCGAAACAATGCCGGGCTTGGCACCTGATAGCCGTTCTGCCGCCGCACTCGCCATGCGCGCGGCCACCGCATCAGAAATACTGTTTTCCTGACCCGCGCGCGCCGCCAGCACAAAGACCGATCCACCGGCGGGATCGCCGGTCACGGCCAGATGCGCTTCTGGCCCGAATTGCTGACGGAGCCGCCCTGGCAGGGGATCCGCCTGCGCGCCGGCCAGCACAAGCGGGTCAAGCTTCAGCACCGCATCGGCGCTGCTATCCTGGCGCTTTTCGGCGGCCAGCATGGCCATGATGCGGCGCTGTAATTCTGCGGCCTTGTCGGGGCCGGAAAGCCCATCTGGCAAGGTCATGCGCAGCACATAGCGGCCGGGATGCGCGGCCAGCCAGGTTTGCAATTCGGGATTGACGCTATCCATCAGCGCATACCAATGGCCACGCTGCACAGGGCGGCCTTCCTCGGCTGAGATCGTCTCACACACCACTTCCGCAACAGCGCCGCCGCGGCTGATGGTCAGATCATATGCGCTGCCTTCCGCAAGGCCGGTGAAGCGCACCTCAAAACCCTGCGCGCGATAAAGTGCTGCGCTGCGCAGCAAATGGAAAAGCGGGATCAGAGTCGCCTCACCAGAAAGCCCCTGGGTGATGGCGGCGCGCAGCTTTTCGCGGCGCGCTTCCGGCAAGCCTTTCGCCAGCCGCACCGCTTCGGCGGCAAAGCCAAGCGCTCGGCGTTCCGCACTGCCCTGCGCCGTGCCGCGTGCCGCGCGTGCCAGCGCAAATTCCAAGGCGTGGCGATGCTGCGTGGCGCGCCCTTGAAAGGCGCTTGCCTGTGCGCGGCGCCCCAAATCTGCCAATCGCTTTGTCCAAAGATCAGCCCCGACCAGCCGCAGAAAATCCGGCATCGCCTTGGGATCGGCAGGGGTTTCGGCAAGCGGCATGGCAAGACCCTTTGGAGCGCAAGGCTTAAATCCTGGCCTCACGCGGAAACGCGTGAACAAAGCTAAGTCCGCCTCAATTTGCGCCGGCGCATGAGCGCGGTTTTCGGTCTTTACACCGAAGTTTGAAGGTATCCCTCCGCCCCCAGGGCGCGTCAAGCAGATAAGGTCACTGCACGGCAATTTGCCTCAGCACCACGGCTTCGGTGAGCACTTCGGGCAGGATCACCGCGTCGCCCCCGCCCGGCGGCCAGAACAGATATAGCGGCACGCCTTCCCGGCCATGACTGCGGAGCAGCGCCGTAATGGCTGGATCACCGCGAGTCCAATCCGCTTTCAAATAGACAATGCCGCGCGCTGCCATGGCCGCCTGCACGGCATCGCGCCTGAGCGCGATGCGTTCATTCACCTGGCAGGTGATGCACCAGGCGGCGGTGACATTCAGGAAAACGCCCTTGCCTTGGGCGCGCAGCGCCTCCACCCGCGCGGGGTTCCAGCTCTCGGCGGTTTCGGCAGCGGGAGGGGTTGGGGGGGCGGCGGTCAGGCCAAAGGGCAGCGCCAGCAGCAGGGCCAGCGCGGCCAAAACCGGGCCAAGCCCGCGCTGTCCTTCGCGTTGCGCCCGGCCAAAGACCCAGGCGGTAAGGCCCAGGCCAAGCCCGCCTGCCAGCGCCAGCGCGACGCCAAGCCACCCGCTTTGCGCCCAAAGTACCGAAACCAGCCAAAGCGCCGCGACATACATGGGCCAAGCCATGATGCGCCGAAGCTTTTCCATCCAGGGGCCGGGCCTGGGCAACAGCCGCGTGAGGCCTGGGGCCAGCGCCAGGATCAGCGTCGGCGCCGCAAGCCCAAGGCCCAGCGCCGCGAACACCGCGAGGGTTGCCGGTGCCGGCATCACCAAAGCCGCGCCAATCGCCGCCGCCATGAAGGGCGCCGTGCAGGGGCTGGCCACCAACACCGCCAACGCGCCGGTCGCGAAACTGCCCAAGAATCCGCCACGTGCCGCGATATGCCCGCCCGCGCCAATTGGCCCGCCGAGCGCGAAAACGCCAGACAGGTTCAGCCCGACCGCCAGCATCAGCCAGCCAATCGCCAGGACAAATATCGGCGAGGTGAATTGAAACCCCCACCCCAACGCCATCCCCGCGCCGCGCAGTGCCAGCAAAAGCCCGGCGAGGGCCGTGAAGCTCACCACCGCGCCGGCGGTATAGGCAGCTGCTTCCAGCCTGACCGCACCGCGCCCCGCCCCGCCCAACCGCGCCAAGGCCATGGCCTTCATGGCCAGCACGGGAAAGACGCATGGCATCAGGTTCAGGATCACCCCGCCGATCAGTGCAAAAATCAGCGCCTGCCACAGCGGCAGGAAGGCCGCGCCCGGTAATAACGGGGTCGCGATGTCGTAGCCGAGCCGCCGCCCGCCCTGATCGGTCAGCAGCAATACGCCTTCAAGCGTGGCGAGGTTCTCCGGCCGCTCAGCCCGCCTCAGCGTCAATTCCAGCCAATCCGCGCCATGGCTGAGACCTTGCGGCGCGGCGTGATCCAAAAGCCCAGGAACACCTGGGATGAACAGCGCTTCCTTCAGGCTTTCGCGCCCCAGGCCAGGGCCAGTCAGCCGCACCCGTAGCGCATCGCCCTGAATGGTCGCACTTGCCAGCCAGGGCGAAGGCCGCGGCAGGGCGGCGGTAGCGGCGGCAAAAAGCGGCGCCAGATCGGGGTTCGCCTGGGCTTCAGCCGCGACCGGCAGGTCAAGCCGAAAACTGCCTTCTTCCGGGATGCAGACATCATCGCACACAAGCCATGTCGCCTGGGCCGAGATGCTGAAGCCATCCCCGGCGCGAAGGCTGGCGGGCGGCGTGATCTGCATCGGCAAAACCACTTCGCCGTAATAGCCAAAACTCATCAGCGGGCCGAAGGGGATCGCCTGCGGGGTTGGCCAGGCGATAGGTCCGGCTTGGCTGCCCTCCGGCAGGGTCAGGTTGATTTCCGTGGGTGCGCCGGCATCCCCGGCATGGCGCCAATAGCTATGCCAGCGCGGTGCCAGCCGGATGCGCAGCCCAAGCTGAAAAGCTTGCCCCGGCGCGATGGCCAGATGATCCGCAACCAGTGTCACCCGCGCGCGCGGCGATTCCTGCGCGGCGCTTTCCAGCGCCTGCGCCGGAGGCCAGGGCAGGATCAATAGGGCGAACAGGGCAATAAGGGCGCGCATCCCCCATAAAGGGGCGCGAAACCGCCCTGGTGCAAGCCCGGAAATGTCACTAACGTCTTCTTGTTAGTAAAGCGTTAATCTTTACCGGCGAGGCTTAATCATGCGCAAAATTCTCCTAGCTGGTCTTCTGCTGCTCTCCTTGCCGCTGGCGGCGCAGGAACCGCCGCAATGCATCGAGGCCCGCGAAGGGCAATTGGCCTGCATGGCCGGCAAGCAATGCGCCTGCAGGTTCATTCGTGGCGGCAGCATGACTGGACGGCCGGATCGCTTCGCCTGGGATTGCGGCGTTAATCGCCCGAATTGTCCGCCCGATCCGAATATCGTGCAGCAGCCGGGCTACCCGCCACAGGTCGGCGGCGTTTATGTGAATCCGCCTAATTTTCAGCAAAGCCCAGATCCGTTTCCGCTGCGACCAAGCCCGCGCTGAGCGCTGAAATGCCCGCCGCTTGATTGCGAGGGCGGCTGGCGTCACATGGGTAGGGATATCTGGATAATCTTTCCCGCCCATGCTCCCCGAATTACCCGTTTCCGAAGCGCTGCCGGCGCTACGTGCTGCCCTTAGCACCGCGTCCAACGCCGTACTGATTGCGCCACCCGGCGCGGGCAAAACCACCATTGTGCCGCTCGCGCTCATGGAAGAAGCCTGGGCCGCTGAAGGGCGCATCCTAGTTTTGGAACCGCGCCGTGTGGCCGCCCGTGCTGCGGCGCGCCGCATGGCGTTCCTGCTTGGGGAAGACCAGCCCGGCGGCACCATTGGGCTTTCCACGCGGCTCGACCGGCAATTTTCTGACCGTACGCGGGTTGAGG
>CAMCHA010000209.1 GCA_945874515.1 Asaia bogorensis | reverse complement strand
GCCGTTGGCGCGCGCCCATCGCGGCGGAAGGCGCGGATGCTTTGCGCGTTGGTGAGAAACGCATCGGCTTTTCGGAACATGCAACGCCGGGTGCCATTCCCTGGGGTGATATCGGTGTTGATCTGGTGCTGGAATGCAGCGGCAAATTCCTGACTGAAGCCACCTTGCGCGGGCATCTCGATCGCGGTGCCAAGCGGGTAATTGTTGCTGCACCGGTCAAGGAAGCCTCAGTCCTCAATATCGTGGTTGGCGTGAATGATGCGCTATATGATCCCGAACGTCACCCGATTGTCACTGCCGCATCCTGCACAACCAATTGCCTCGCCCCCGTGGTGAAGGTGGTGCATGAGGCGATTGGGATCAGGCACGGCCAGATCACCACAATTCACGACCCCACCAATACCAATGTGGTGGTGGATGCGCCCCATAAAGATTTGCGCCGTGCGCGCTCGGCAATGCTGTCTCTGCAACCCACTACCACCGGGAGTGCAACGGCGATTGCGCTGATCTACCCGGAATTGAAGGGCAAGCTGAATGGCCATGCGGTACGCGCGCCGGTGCTGAATGCCTCGCTCACTGATTGCGTGTTTGAATTGCAGCGTGCAACAAGCGCCGAGGAATTGAATGCGCTGTTCCGCGCTGCCGCAGAAGGCCCGCTAGCCGGCATTCTGGGTTATGAAGAACGGCCTTTGGTTTCTGCCGATTATGCGCGGGATACGCGCAGTTCCATCATTGATGCGCTATCCACTTTGGTGACGGATGGCACCATGGCGAAAATCTATGCCTGGTATGACAATGAAATGGGCTATGCCTGCCGCATGGTGGATCTGGCCTGCATCATGGAAGCGCACGGCATCTGATATGCGCAACTACGCCATCGTCACCGCTGCCTATTGGGGCTTTACGCTGACCGATGGCGCCTTGCGTATGCTGGTGCTGCTGCATTTCCACAAGCTTGGCTATTCGCCATTCGCGCTGGCTTTTCTTTTTTTGCTGTATGAAGCGGCGGGTATCGGCGCAAACCTTGTCGGCGGTTGGCTTGCCACACGTTTTGGCATTGCGCGCATGTTGGCGGTGGGGCTTGCCGCGCAAATCGCAGGTTTCCTGATGCTGTCAGCGCTATCGCCAGGCTGGGTGCCGGCCATGGCGCTGGCTTGGGTGGTCCTGGCGCAAGGCATTTGCGGCATTGCGAAGGATATCACCAAAACCGCGTCCAAATCCGCCATCAAGCTGACGGCGGGCGATGCCTCTGGTCGCTTATTTCGCTGGGTGGCCTGGTTCACTGGCAGCAAGAACGCGATGAAGGGCGTCGGCTTTTTCCTGGGCGGCGTGTTGCTGGAAGCGCTTGGCTTTCAGGGTGCACTTTGGCTGATGGCGGGGCTGCTCGCGCTGGTGTTGCTCGGCGTTGTGGCCTCCCTGCCGCCGCTGATGGGCAAGGCCAAGGCGTCAGCTTCTGTCCGCGAATTCATGGCGCGGGATCGCGGCGTTAATCTACTCGCCGCCGCGCGCGTTTTGCTTTTCGGCGCGCGCGATGTCTGGTTTGTGGTGGCGCTGCCCGTGTTTCTTTATTCCTCGGGTTGGAGCTTTGCAGCAGTGGGTGGCTTCCTCGCCATTTGGACCATCGGCTACGGCCTGGTGCAGGCAGCAGCGCCATCCTTGATCCAGCGCAGCGCCGATGGGCTGAGCGCCGAGGTACCAGCCGCACGGCTCTGGTGCCTTGGCCTTGCGGTGATACCGCCCGCGCTGATGGCCGCACTATGGTTGCAGGCGGGCCGCGCTGATCTGATCCTGGTGGTGGGGCTTTTGGTGTTTGGCTTTGCCTTTGCGGTGAATTCCTCACTGCATTCCTATCTGATCCTGGCTTATGCGGGCTCCAAAAAAGCCGCCGAGGATGTTGGGTTTTACTACGCCGCCAATGCCGCCGGGCGCTTTGCCGGCACGCTGCTGTCGGGCTTGCTCTATCAAATGGCCGGCATCATGGGCGCCTTGGCGGGTGCTGCGGTGATGCTTGGGCTTTGTTGGGCCATCACGTTGTTGCTGCCCGAAGGGCGCGGTGCTTACGCTAAATCCGCATGAAGACGCTTTTGGTTATTCATCATTCCATGACGGATGGCGCGCGGCAGATGGCGCAAGCAGCGCTTGAAGGCGCCATGGGGGAAAGCAATATCGCTGTCGCGGGGCTGCATGCTGCGGAAGCCGCGCCAGAGGATTTGCTGGAAGCCGATGGCTATATCTTCGCTACACCGGAAAACCTGGCCAGCATGGCCGGCGTGATGAAGGATTTCTTCGACCGCTGCTACTATCCGTTGCTCGATCAAATCCAGGGGCGGCCTTACGCCACCATGATTTGCGCCGGGTCCGATGGCACCGGTGCCGCGCGCCAGATTGCGCGCATCGCCACCGGCTGGCGGCTGAAACCAATTGCGGAACCGCTGATCGTGATCACGGGTGCGCAAACCCCCGAAGCGATTGCCGCGCCAAAGATCATCGGTGCGGCAGACCTTGCGCGCTGCGAGGAACTCGGCGCCACTTTTGCTGCCGGGCTTGCTGCCGGCATATTCTGAATTCAGCTTTCCGGCTTCAACCCAAGCCGGCGAATCAGCCCACCCCAGCGCGCGATATCGGAAGCGAGCAGCGTGCGGAATGTCGCCGTATCACTCCCCACCACGGTGAAGCCGGCGGTTTCCAAAGCGCGGCGCTGATCGGGCACGGCAAGCGCCTTGCCGGTTTCCTCCGCCAGCCGCGCGACGCGATCCGCGGGGAAGCCCGCCGGCGCGAAAAGCCCAATCCAGGCAATGGCGGGATCGGAAGGCACGCCCGCTTCCGCCATGGTGGGCACATCGGGCAGGGCAGGGAAGCGCTCCGCACTCGTCACCGCCAAAGCACGCACGGAACCATCACGCACCTGGCCCAGCACGCCGCCAGTTGCAGCGAAAAACGCCTGAATGCGCCCGGCCACCAAATCCAACACTGCCTGACCAACCGCGCGATAAGGCACGTGCACGGCTTCAAAACCCTGCGACGCCGCCAAATCTTCCATCACCAGATGGGAAAGCGTGCCTGGCCCGGTGGAGGCATAGCTGATCTTGCCCGGATTGGCCTTGGCGAAGGCCACAAATTCGGCGGCGTTGCGCGCCGGCACGGAAGGATGCACCACCAGCACAAAGGGTAGCCGCGCCAAAAGGCTGATCGGCGCCAGATCCGTCGCCGGGTCATAGCCAAGCGCCGGGTTCAGGATTTTTGCGGTGCTGCCCGGCCCGCCAATGGTGACGCCCAACGTATGGCCATCAGTCGCGCGCGCCACGGCTTCCGTGCCGATATGCCCGCCGCCGCCAGCGCGGTTTTCCACAATCACCGGTTGACCAAGCACCTGCTGCAAATGCGGCGCAATCGCCCGCGCCGCGAGGTCTGGCGTGGACCCGCCCGGAAAAGCGCAAATGATCCGCACCGGCCGATCGGGCCAGGCGGCCTGAGCGCGCAGGGTGCCTGGGCTTGCGGCAAACCCAGCGCTCAGGGCTAAAAGAGACCGGCGATTGAAGCTATCCATGAAGTGATGCCCGGTAAGAATACATCCGCACAATGGCGTGAGGCCGCGCGCGCTGCAAGCGGCATGTGGCCGCGCGCCCCCTACTCCGGCTGGAAATTCGCCAGCCGTAGCAATGACGCATTGCGCGCGACATCGGCGCGGATAAAGGCCTCGGTTTCCTCTACCGTCTCCGCTACAGGTTCAAAGCCAAGCCCGCTCAGGCGTTGCGCGGTGGCGGCTTCGCGCATGCCATCCACCAGAATGCGGTTCAGTCGTTGTAGAATTTCAACCGGCACGCCGCGCGGTGCCCAAACGCCATACCAGAAATAGAATTCAAAACCGGGCAGCCCAGCTTCGACAAGCGTGGGTAAATCCGGTGCCAAGGCCGCGCAATTGCGCCGCGCGCACCAGGGGCAGCGTCGCCAGCACCGGATCGAATATGAGCTGCGCATTGCCGACCGCGACATCCGTGAGCGCCGGGGCGGAACCGCGATAGCCCACAATTTCTATATTCGCGCCGATGAGCCGATTGAATTCAATACTGCCCAAATGCCCCGCCGCACAAAGGGAGGATGTGGCGAAGGATCATTTGGCGGGATCTCGCTTCGCGGCTTCCACCACGACGGTGACGCCCAGCGCATCGGCCAGCTTGGTGGCGGCAAGCCGTGCCATGGCGTCCGTCGCCGCACCTGGCGTGAAGGGTACGATCATGCGTAGGGGGCGATTGGGCCAGGCGCCTTGGGCGATGGCGGGGCTCGCCAAAGCCGTGCTCGTCAAGCCAAGCAATATATCGCGCCGCTGCATGATGCCCCCCGGTTTTTGAGCGTGTGGTTCTTTAGGGAGAATGCTTGCCGGCGCGTCAAGAAATCCTTGGGATTGACGAAGCGCCCCAGCACCTATGAGCTTACACCTCAAGGAGAGCCCGTACCATGAACCATATCCCCGCCACCATGAGAGGAACCGGCATCGGCGCACCCGTGCGTCGGATTGAGGATATGCGCTTCCTGCGCGGGCAAGGGCGTTATGTGGATGATCTGGGCGGCACTGATGCCGCGCAGCTTGTGATGCTACGTTCCCCCCATGCATCGGCGCGCATCACGCGGCTTGATGCCAGCAAGGCGCGCGGCATGCCTGGCGTGCTGTTGGTCTTGACGCCGGAGGATATCGAAGAACTTGGCGTGCTCCGCTGCGTCACGCCACGGCTGCAAAGGAATGGATCGCCTTTGGCCCAAACGCCCTGGCGCATGCTGGCGATGGGGCAGGTGCGTTATGTGGGCGATGCGGTGGCGGCGGTGATCGCAACATCTCGTGCTGCAGCACAGGATGCGGTGGAAGCGATCATTGTTGACTATGAACCCTTGCCGGCAGTGACGGATGTGGCAGAGGCAATTAAGCCTGAAGCGCCGCAGGTTTGGCCTGATTTAGCGAAAGAAAATGAAAGCGTCCTGTTCCGCCTGGGTGATAGGGCCGCGGTGGACGCTGCCTTTGCCCGCGCGGCGCATGTCACGCGCTTTGATTTCCGCATCACGCGGGTTTCCGCCAACCCCATGGAACCGCGCAATGCGCTGGCGAGTTACGATCCGGTGGAAGAACGCTATACGCTGACGACCGGTACGCAATTGCCGCATGTCATGCGCAATGAAATCGCTGAATTCGCGCTGAAGATACCAACGAATAAGCTACGCATCATCTCACCCGATGTCGGTGGTGGTTTTGGCATGAAGGAAAGCCCGTTTCAGGAACATGTGCTGGCGCTGCATGGCGCGAAGCGTCTGGGGCGGCCGGTGCGCTGGAC
>CAMCHA010000208.1 GCA_945874515.1 Asaia bogorensis | reverse complement strand
ATGCATGGGCTGGAAGCGGCTGGCCTGGTGCGGTTGCAGGGCCGGCGCGTGGATGTGCTGGATGCCAAGGCGCTCAGCCAGGGGGCACGGGCTTCCGGCCATTAATTTATGCGGTTAGGCTCCCCCCGTAACGGAGGATAGCCCATGGCCCGCGTACCTGATTTGACAGTGGATGATCTGGCAGAAGCCGATCGTGACCTGCTGAAGCGCCCCATCGCGCTCCATAAGGCATTGACCAATAGCCCCAAGGCGGCGCGCGCCTTTTCGGGCCTTGGGCAATTCATCCGCTACGGGTCCCGACTCGACCCGCGGCTGCGCGAATTGGCGATTCTGCAAGTGGGCTGGCAGGCGCGTTCACCTTATGAATGGTCGCATCACGTGAAAATCGGCAAGGATTTCGGCGTGAGCGATGCCGATATCCATGGCCTGATCGCGGAAAGCGCGGGGCAGGATTCGGCGCTTGAACCGCTGGCCAAGCTGGTGCTGCTGGCCGCGCGGGAAGCCGCGGCAGGGCCTGGGGTGAGTGAGGCCACGTATAAAGCGCTAGCGGCGCATTTCGACCATGAACTGATGGTGGATCTGGTGGTGACCATTTCTTTTTACTGCGCAGTGGTGCGGGCACTTTCATCCTTGGCGATCGAGGTTGAGCCGGAATACCAGCCCTATCTGGACCAATACCCCCTACCGGCATGAGGCTTATTTTAAGTAAAACTCTGATTCAAATCAGTTAAATTTACTGGCTGGGGTTAGGAAATGCCCTGGCCAGCACTGTCTTTTGGCGAAGGGGCCGCCCAGTCCCTCACCCGTGGGTTGCAAATAATTTTCGAATTAAGGGGGGCTTCAGCCCGCGCGTTAACCTTTTGGTTAATGCTCCCGTTGGAAAATAGGTCATCCGAGGGAGAACGGGTGGCTATGGAACTCAAGACGGTACAGGCCGGGGTGCTGGACATGGCGGTGGAGATGAGCGGTCCCGAAACTGGGCCGGTCGCCATCCTGCTCCATGGCTTTCCCGATGATGTCCGCGTCTGGGATGGCGTGGCGCCCGAGCTTGCCGCCCAGGGATTTCGCGTCCTGGTGCCCTATCTGCGCGGCTATGGCCCGACCCGGTTTCGGGACTCGGCGACACCGCGTTCCGGCGAACAGGCGGCCCTTGGGGCGGATTTGCTGGCGCTGATGGATGCGCTGGCGATCCCGAAGGCCATCCTTGCAGGGTATGATTGGGGCGGGCGGGCAGCCTGCGTTGTCTCGGCCCTTTGGCCTGAGCGCGTGATCGGCCTGGTTTCCGTAAATGGCTATAATATTCAGGACATTGCGGGGAGTATCCGCCCCGCCGCGCCAGCGCAGGAAGCGCGCCATTGGTATCAATGGTACCTACAAACAGATAGGGGCGCGGCGGGCCTGGCCGAGAATCGGCGGGAGCTTTGTGAGCTGCTGTGGCGTCTCTGGTCGCCCAATATGGGCTTTACTGCCGAAAGCTACGCCAAAACGGCGGCCAGCTTCGACAATCCTGATTTCGTGGCGGTTGCCGTGCATTCCTATCGCCATCGCCACCGGGCGGCGGCGGGCGACCCGGCCTATGCGGCGATTGAAGCGCGCCTTGCCACCCGCCCGATGATCACCGTGCCAAGCCTGGTTTTGCACGGGGCCGAGGATGGTGTGGACTCGCCGGGCAATAGCGCTGGCTGCGCCCGGCATTTCACGCAGCTTCTGGCGCGTAAGGTTGTTCCTATTTCTGGACACTTTCTTCCACGCGAGTCGCCGGCTGAAATTTTAGCTGCGATTCACCTTTTAGTAAGCACAAATTAGGAGAGAAATGACCAATGGTCGTAAAAATCTGTCGAAAAACTCAGTTTAAGTATATTTCTTTATCAAGAAATTTACTTTTTTGGACGATTATCTGTCCAGGGATGCGGGGGGAAGAAATTTCCTGTTTCAATTCTCTTCGAAACTCGGTAAAAACTTTTTAATCGGTCAAAAGGAGCGATCAAATGCGTGTACTTCTAGTTGAGGATGATCCCACAACGGCGCGTGGCATTTCGTTAATGCTTCGTCATGCCTCCATGATTGTGGAGATAGCGGATACGGGGGAAGAAGCCCTCGAACTCGCCAAACTCTATGATTATGACATCATCGTGTTGGATCTGATGTTGCCGGATTTGGATGGTGGCGAAGTTGTGCGCCGCATGCGCGCTGGTCGCATCGAAACGCCGGTGCTGATCCTGTCGGGCGTCAGCCGCCCGCAAACTAAGGTGAAGGTCTTCGGCATGGGCGCTGATGATTTCATCACCAAGCCCTTCGACCAGCAAGAACTGGTTGCGCGCATCCAGGCCATTGTGCGCCGCGCGAAGGGTTTCAGCCAACCGACCCTGACGGTCGGCGCGCTGCAACTCAATATCGGTTCACGTGAAGTGGCCGTTGGTGGTAATGCTGTCCATCTGACAGGCAAGGAATACGCCATCCTGGAACTGCTCGCGCTCCGCAAGGGTGTGGTGCTGACCAAGGAAGTCTTCCTGAACCATCTCTATGGCGGCATTGATGAGCCCGAAGTGAAGATCATTGACGTCTTCATCTGCAAGCTTCGCAAAAAGCTGGCCACTGCCGGCGGCGCCGACCTGATCGGGACCGTTTGGGGCCGCGGCTATGTTCTGCGTGAGCAGAATGGTCGCTCGGAATTCTGGTCTGACGGCGCAAAGCCCGCCATCGGCACGACCGGCATGCAAGCCGCCTGAGGTTTCGCCTCAGGATTGTATGGCGTGATCCGTCAAATGCGGGTCACGCCACGACGAACAAGTTCGTCCGATAGTGGCATGGTTAAGCGAGCAACTGGCGTGACCCCTCCTTTGGGATCACGCAACATGCATCATTTGGCGCGGCATTATTCTTAAAACTTAGCGCCCGCGCAGTCCCACTGCACGGGTCGCTCATACCGCAGCTTCAACGCCATTGCTGGGCCACCCGGCATTGCTGCCGGGTCGCCCCATATCTGCGATCATGGCTGAAACTCAGCCTAAACGCGTAGTTTGCGCAGAACTACGCCTCAGCTCCGCTGACGGCGGAGGAAGGCGGGAATCTCCAGGCTCATTTCATCCTGCTGTGCCGGCCGCGTGGCTTCGAAGCGCGGGGCTGGTGCAGATGTTGGTTCAATCCGCGCGGCCTGAGCGGTTTCAGCCGTAAAGCCTTGCGGCTCCGCTGCCGGGGAGAGGTTGCGCTTCATCATGCCGCCCATCCCTGTGACCTTGCCGAAAAGCCCACGCAGCCCTGCAGAGCGCGGCGCGGTGGCAGGCTGTGGCTCCGTTGGTTCGGCTACCGGTACACGAAGCTGGGGCATTTCTGGCTCGGCCACGGGCGCGGGAGCCAGCATCACGGGCGCTTCCTGCTGAGAACCCGGCGCCGGCGCGATGTCCGCTTCTGGTGCGGGCGCGGTTTCAAACACCGCGGGCCGCAGCGTCGGCGTTGTTTGCGCCGCGCGGCGCATGAAGGGCAGCCCTGGGCCCGAGGTCGGCGCCGCGCCAATGCTTTGGTTGGAGACAGCATTGACCAGTTGCGCGGCACCACCACCCATCGCCACCAGCTTCGGCCTTTCCGCTTCGCGCTGGCCGGCCACATCAATCCCCGTGGCCACCACGGAAACCCGGATGCGCCCATTCATGGTTTCATCCACTGACGTGCCGAAGATGATATTGGCGTCTTCTTCCACTTCTTCCCGGATGCGATTCACGGCGCCATCCACTTCAAACAGCGTCATGTCATAGCCGCCGGTGATGTTGATCAGCACGCCCTTGGCGCCGCGCATGGAAATATCTTCAAGCAGCGGATTACTGATGGCGGATTCGGCGGCGCGGCGGGCACGGTCTTCGCCATCGGCTTCACCAGTGCCCATCATGGCCTTGCCCATTTCGGCCATGATGGTGCGGATATCAGCAAAGTCCAGATTGACGATGCCGGGATTGATCATCAGGTCCGTCACACCGCGCACGCCCATATACAGGACGTTATCCGCCATCTTGAAGGCTTCCTGAAAGGTCGTGCGTTCATTGGCCAGGCGGAATAGGTTTTGGTTCGGGATGATGATCAGCGTATCCACGCATTGCTGCAATTCCTCGATCCCCTGTTCGGCAGATTTGCGCCGCTTGGGGCCTTCGAAATCGAAGGGCTTGGTCACCACACCGACAGTCAGGATGCCGCGTTCCTGCGCCATGCGCGCAATCACCGGCGCTGCCCCCGTGCCGGTGCCACCGCCCATGCCGGCGGTAATGAAGATCATGTGCATGCCTTCAATGTGGCGGGCCAATTCTTCGGTCGCTTCTTCGGCAGCAGCACGGCCGATTTCGGGCTTGGCACCAGCGCCAAGGCCTTGCGTAAGGTGCGGGCCAAGCTGCACACGGCGATCAGCGCGGGCATGGATCAGCGATTGCGCATCCGTATTTGCCACCAGGAATTCCACGCCTTCCAGGCCCATGGAAATCATGTTGTTGACGGCATTGGTGCCACCGCCACCAACGCCCACCACCGTGATTCGCGGTGTGAAATCCGTGTGTTGATTTTGCGGAATCGTCAGGTTCAGGGTCATGGCATTTCCTCCTCACGCAGTGATGGGCAGCTTGGGTTGGCAGGGGCGGCGGAAGGTGCGGGCATTACACGCGGTCCTTCAGCCAATGAATCAAACGACGAAACGCACCGCCGGTTTTAACCGGGCCGGGCGCGATATCCAGAACGGGGCGGCCTTCGCCGGCGCCCCACAGCAAAAGCCCGACCGCGCCCGCAAAAGCGGGGCCGGATGCGGCTTCGGCCAAGCCACGCAAGGGTTGCGGGCGACCAAGGCGCACCTGGCGGTCCAGGATTCGCGCGGCCATTTCTCGCACGCCAACAAGCTGCGATGCGCCGCCGGTCAACACCACGCGTGCGCCGCCTTCCTTGCCAAGCCCGCTTTGATCCAACTTGTCCTTGAGGATTTCAAAGGTTTCTTCAAGCCGCGGCTTGATGATGCCAACCACCATGGCGCGCGGAATACGCGCGATGTGGTGTTCATCTTCCCCCAAAAGCGGCACGGGCAGATATTCGCGTTCATCATCCGCGCCGCCATGCACGGCACCATGCAGCGTCTTCATCCGTTCCGCATGCGCAACTGGCGTGGATAGGATTGTTGCCAGATCATTCGTTACCTGGCCGCCACCCACCGGGATTTGCGCGGTATGCACCAGATGGCCTTCGCTGAAAACCGCAAGGCTGGTGGTGCCGCCGCCCATGTCAATCACTGTGGCGCCAAGCTGCTTTTCATCTTCCACCAGCGTCGCAAGCCCTGACGCAAAAGGTGCGGATACCAATTCTTCAACTTCCAAATCACAGCGCATCAGGCA
>CAMCHA010000207.1 GCA_945874515.1 Asaia bogorensis | reverse complement strand
TCGTGGAAATGGCCCATGGCAGTGGCGAGACGGTGAAGGTGATTGCCAATCCCGTGAAGCTTTCCGCGACTCCGCCCAGCTATCGCAGCGCGCCGCCCGTGCTTGGCGAACACACAGAAGATGTGTTGGCGTCCGTGCTGAAAATGAGCGCGTCCGACATCGCAGCACTTCGGGAAAAGGGCATCCTGTGACGCCGATCCCCGCTGAGGCCCGACCTGGCGCGCTGCGCTGGCTTTCGCCCGCGGGGTTTTTCACGCTGCGTTGGCTGGAATGGGGGCCGGCGTCCGGCACCCCGGTGGTCTGTGTGCATGGGCTGACGCGGTCCGGGCGGGATTTTGATGCGTTGGCACAGGCACTCGCGGCTTCCGGGCGTCGGGTTTTCTGTCCTGATTTGCCGGGGCGTGGTGCTTCGGATTGGTTGCCTGATCCTGGGCTTTATCAGCCGCCTATCTATTCTCAGGCTTTGGCGCATCTTCTGGCGCGGATGGATGGACCAGTAGATTGGGTGGGCACGTCACTGGGCGGCCTTTGCGGCATGGGTATTGCCGCCACACCTGGCAATGCGATCCGACGCATGGTGCTGAATGATATCGGCGCCGTCATCCCCGCCGCCGCGCTAGCCCGCATTCGCGACTACATCAATCAGCCCGCGCAAGCCTTTCCCGATATCGCCGCGCTGGAAGCGCATTTGCGTAAGGTGCATGCACCCTTTGGCAAGCTAAGCGATTCCGAATGGCGGCATTTGGCGGAAAACTCGGCCCGCAGGGATTCCACAGGCGCCTTGCAACTGCATTATGATCCCGCGATCACGCATGCCTTCAGCGCGGGCGATATCGCAGATATTGATCTTTCGCTATTTTGGGCTGCGATTGCCATTCCGGTGCTGATCCTGCGCGGTGCCACCAGTGATATCCTGCCCGCTGAAGTCGCGGTGGAGATGGCGCGCAAGCCAAGCGTGCGGCTGATTGAAATTGCTGATGCCGGCCATGCGCCCGCGCTGATGGCTGCTGATCAGATCAGCGCCATTCAGGATTTCCTGAACGCGCCATAGCGCTTGGCGCCACGCGCCCGGCCTGCTTCACTGTTTCCATGATTTGGTCGAGGTTTGCCGCATGTATGATGTGATCGTGGTCGGTGCGGGTTCATCGGGTGCGGCTTTGGCAGCGCGGCTATCTGAGGATTTGCATCGTCGCGTGTTGCTGCTGGAAGCCGGGCGCGATTGGCGTGCGGCGGATGCGCCGGCCGCGCTCCGCAGCCCCAATATCGTGCCCTTCATGCATGACCCCGCGCATCAGGCCGCCTGGCAATGGCCCGGGCTGATGACCAGGCGCACCCGCGCCCAGGCGCCGAAATTCTATTGGCGCGGCAAGGCGCTGGGCGGTTCTTCCACGGTGAATGCGCAAATCGCCATACGCGGCGTGCCGGCTGCTTTTGATGCCTGGGCCGAGGCAGGGTGTGAGGGCTGGTCGGCGGCCGATGTCATGCCGATTTTCGATACCATCGAAGATGATGCGAATTACGGCACGCCCAGCAAGCGCCAAGGCGGCCCCATCCCGGTCTGGCGCATGCCAGAAGAAAACTGGGGTGCGGTTGATTGCGCGCTGCGCGATGCTGCGCGCATCGCGGGCTATCCTGCGAAGCCCGACCTGAATGCGCCGCAAGGTGAGGGGCTTTCCTGCAACCCGATCAATCTGCGCCACGGCCAACGCGTGACGACCAATGATGGCTATCTGGAACCGGCACGTGGACGCGCAAACCTAACCATTCGCGGTGATGCGCTGGTGGATCGCGTGATCTTCGAAGGGCGCCGCGCTGCCAGTGTGCGCGTGCGCTTCGGCGCTGGCATTTTTGAGGATATCGCCGCGCGTGAGGTGGTGCTTTGTGCCGGCGCCATCCATAGCCCCTGCATTTTGATGCGCAGCGGCATCGGCCCTACCCAGGCTTTGCGCCGCTTGGGTATTGATGTTTTGCATGATGCGCCTGCCGTCGGGCAGCATTTCATGGATCACCCGATCCTGCGCGCAAGTCTTGCCTTGAAGCCTCACTTTCGCGCTGAAGGCGCTGATGCGCGGCACACCAATTGCTGCCTGACCTATAGCAGCAAGCTTGGCGGCGGTGGTGAGCGTGACATGATCATCATCGCCTACAACCATCGCGGCCTAGCGGAAAGCGGCGTGGCGCCTAATGGCGGCATTGGGGTGGCGCTTTATGATGCGCTGTCGCGCGGCGAAGTGCGTTTGGCCTCAGCCGATCCGGATGCGCAGCCGGTGGTCGAGGAAAACATGCTGGATCATCCCGCCGATCGGCTGCGCATGCGCGATGGCGTGCGGCGCCTTGCTAAGCTTTGCGCCTTGCCGCCGGTGGCTGATATTGCGGATGCCATCACCTTTGGCGAAACCACGCTTTCCATGGCGGAAGCCGCCGCGCTTTCGGATGACGCGCTGGATCAGATCATGCTTGATCAGGCGGGCGATATCCAGCACGCCGCCGGCACTTGCCGCATGACCGCGCATGAAGACCCGCGCGGCGTAGTGGACCCAGATTTGAAAGTGCGCGGTGTGGAAGGCCTCCGCATCGCGGATGCTTCCATCATGCCGTCCGATTGCCGCGCCAATCTGCATTTTACTTGTGTGATGATCGGCGAAGCGGCGGCGCGGCGGATGCGCGCCCGCGCTTAACTGCGCTCAGCTTTGGTCTTTTCCACAAGCTGGCGATCTTCCACCCGCAACACCCTGTCATGAAACCGCGCCACCGCCGGGCGATGCGCAATAGAAAGCATGGTCAGCTTGGGCAGGGCGCGCTTCAGCCTCTCGTGCAATTCTTCCTCGGCTTCGGGATCAAGGCTTGCCGTTGCCTCATCCAGGAATAACCAATCAGGGCGCAGCAGAAAGGCGCGCGCAAATGAAAGCCTTTGCTGCTCGCCCCCAGAAAGCCGCTGTCCCCAACTATCACTATCAGCAAGCCGGGGCGCGAGCTGACCGAGACCCGCTTCCTCCAACGCCGCCACAGCCTCAGCATCGGTGAAGCCTGCCTCATCTTCCGGGTAGCATACAGCGCGCTTCAACGTGCCGAGCGGCAGGTATGGGCGCTGCGGCAAGAATAGCGCGCGCGCATCCTGCGGCAGCGAAATCGTGCCGCTACCGAAGGGCCAAATGCCGGCGATGGCGCGAAACAAGGTGGATTTGCCTGAACCCGAAGGGCCATTGATCAGCACCGCCTCGCCCGGGGCGACATCCATTTGCGCGCCACTCAGCAGCACGCGCCCATCGGGTAGCTTGAGCATGACATCGCGCATGGCAAGACCGTCAGCACTTCCCTTGCTGGCTTTCGGCCCTGAATCAGCCTCACGCGCTTTTGCCACCGCCTGGGTGAAGCCCGTCAGGCGCTGCACGGTCGCACGCCATTCCGTCAGCTTACCGTAATTTTCCACAAACCAAGAAAGCGCGCCCTGCACCTGGCCAAAGGCGCTGCTGGTTTGAATAAGACCACCGAGCGGCAGGCGCCCCGCAAAATAGGCCGGCGCGGCGACAACAATCGGAAAGATGGATGCCACCTGCCCATATCCAGCGGTGAAGAAAGTCAGGCGCTTGGTGGCGCGCATGATGTCCCACCAATTCAGCATTAGTTTGCTGAAGCGCTGCGTCAGCCCGCGCTTTTCATCAGCCTCACCCCCATAAAGCGCAATGCCTTCGGTGTTTTCGCGCAGCCGCACCAGCGCATAACGAAAATCCGCTTCCAGCCTTTGCTGGGAGAAATTGAGCGCGATCAGCGGACGCCCGATCAAATGCGCAAGCCAGGTACCAAGCAGCGCATAGATCAGCGCCACCCAGACCATATAGCCCGGAATCTCGACACCAAGCACCGTGACCGGCCCTGACAGCGACCAAAGCACCAGAATGAAAGACCCCAGCGTGACAATAGAATTGAGCAAGCCAATGCCAAGCGACAGCGTGTCTTCCACAAAAAGTCGCCCGTCATCAGCGATGCGCTGATCAGGATTATCCATATAGGGATCAGTCAAGGCCATACGGTAATAGGCGCGATCAGACAGCCATTGCGCCAGATACACATCAGTCAGCCAGCGCCGCCAACGCATTTGCAGGGCCTGGCGCAGATAAAGCTGATAAACCGCGATCAGGATATAAAGCGCGGCCACCAGTACAAAGCCTGGCAGCAGCCCCTCGGCTTCCGTGCGATGCCAGCTGAAAAGCAGCGCGATGAAGCCATCCCAATCCTTACTCTCAAGCGTATTGTAGAAGGCGCGCTGCCAATAAGTCAGCAACACCGTCATGCCCACCAGCGAAAGATTGAGCAGGATCACCACCCCCAGCAGCAAGCGTGCGCGCCAGCGTTCCTCGCTCCGCCAAAAGGGGGCGATCAGCGCCCAGGCTTCGGCAATGAAGGTGACAATCCACCGCATGGCGAGGCGCCTAACCTGCGCGCAGCGCTGCTTCCAGCGCTTCAAGCCAAGCCATGACGCGCGCGCGATTGACGCCCATATCAGACCAGCCAATCAGGCTGCGCGAATAGAGCCAAAGCCCAGTGCCGCCTTCAACCGCTGCAGCTTCCGCCACAACAATATCCGGGTAATTCATCAGCGCGCTACGCACGACCCATTGCGCCTGGTTGCGCGCCGGGAAGCGCGCGAGCGCGAATGTGCGCGGCATTCCAGCCGCCACGCGATCCAAAGCGGCCATCACCGCTTCCGGTGAAGCGGGCAAAGGGTCTCGGTGTAAATGTCCCTGACCAGGTGCGACACTTGGCGTAAGCAGGCAGGTATTGGGGGAAGCCGGCAATTGCAGCGTTGCGAAATCAAGCGGCGCGGGTGCGGGAAAACCCTCAGCGCCGCGAGAAAACAGGGCAGAGATCATGATGTGGCCCTCAAGCGAATGACGCCCCGCATCTCATCAGGGTTGATGGGTTTGCCCTTGCGGAGAATTTCAATCTTGCCCTGCCGCGCCAAATCAGCCGCGACCTTGCGCACCGCGCCCAGCAAAGGGCGCCAGTCTTCGGCGGAGACAGCGCGTGCCACATCCGTGGGACACAGGCTTTTTTCCGGGCCGCGTTCGGCGGCAATTTGCAGCATGACGGTAGTGATGGCTTCGATATTCATGGCGCGATCCAATCGGCGGTAAGTTTGCCCGTTTCATCCCAGATGAAGCGCGCGCGTTGATGCCCGGCGGCGGCAAGCCAGAGCCATTCCAGCCGGTCAAAGCCTATCACCACAGCGGCAAAATGCGGCCGGCCAATCTCCGTATCCTGCGGCGCGGCGGGAGGCGCCGGCACAACAGCCCCAGACGCCTCGGGCGCGGCGTAGCACATGCGGCTGCTGCGTTGACTACCTTCCCAGGCGGCATCCGCCACCGCATTATCCAAAT
>CAMCHA010000206.1 GCA_945874515.1 Asaia bogorensis | reverse complement strand
GGGGGGTGAGGATGCTAGTCAGCATGTGCTATTGTGAGGTCTGATCGTTCTTCAGTCGTACCCTGAAAGCCGGACGACCCATGCGTGAGCGCCTGTTCAAGCTTTTCGGAATTCTCTTTCCAGTCGTCATTCTTCTATCTGTCTCAGACTGTACGCAGCGCGAAGGCCGTGTTGAGTTATTGGATGCCAAGCCGCCAGATGAAGTCGGCTGCTATCATGCAACTTCCATCAGGCCAATTTGGTTTAAGGAAGGAAGTACATCATTTCTATATGAGGATGAATTTTGGCGCGCAAGCAGGCGGCTACTCGATATCTGGGAGCGAGATAGGGGATATTTCATTGTAGAAGGTCACGTTGATCATCACGAAGCAGATAAAGGTGACGGGCAAATTCTCTCAAAAAGTCGAGCAGAACTGGTCGCGAAAGCTTTAGAGGATATGGGTATCCCGCAGGAAAACATCATTCCCGTTGGCCGCGCAGACAGTAGGTATGATACCCCTTACGACCCAGGATCACGGGTAGCGCCAATCAACCGGCGCGTTCAGATCACTCCGACGCATTGGGGATGGACCTGTCGGGAACATATGCTGATCCGATACACGATGTTTCTGACCCAGAATTGTCAGGGCGCCGGTCCGGCGGATCCGAACTTGCGCCAGCGATGTGAACACACACTAAATAGGCTGCCTGCCATCCACCATGAACTTTTGCGGACAGGAAAAGTAAACGCGAATTGATGAGCCTAGAGAAAATTACCCTAGGCCCGCATCTCTGTGCCCTCAAAGCGCCCGATTGGCCCGCGCCACCACCGCTTCAAAAAGCACCTGACAACCGGCCTCAGCCTCTTCCGGCATGATGCTCTCGGCCTCATTATGCGAAAGCCCATCCTTGCAGGGCGTGAAGATCATCGCGGTCGGCACAGAACGCGCGACATAAACCGCATCATGCCCCGCACCTGAAATGATCTCACGCGAAGGCAAGCCAAGGCGCTTGGCGGCTTGGCGCACCAGATCAACGCAGGAAGCATCAAAGGGTTGGGCGGGGATGCGGAATAGCTCGGTCAATTCAAGCTTGCAGCCATTGGCTTCAACAAGCTTGCGCGCTTCTTCCGGGAAGCTTTCGGAAAGGCCCTGGATTTGCGCGTCTGACGGGTGGCGGAATTCAACGCTGAAGCGCACTTCGCCTGGCACCACATTGCGGCTGGCGGGCAGCACTTGCAGAAAGCCGACTGTGCCGCGGCCATCCTCACCGCGCGCGCGCATCAGCGCATCCACGCGTTCAATAACGCGCGCGGCGGCCACCAGCGCATCGCGCCGCGCGGAAGGCGGTGTGGTGCCGGCATGGCTATCCTGGCCCGTGATGACGGCATCATACCAAACCTGCGCCTGCGCGCCGGTCACCACGCCAATCTGCTTGCCTTCGCGTTCCAGGATCGGGCCTTGTTCGATATGCAATTCGAAATAGGCATCGGCCGGGAAAGGGGCGGCCTTATGCGATCCCTTATAGCCAATGGCATCCAGCGCATCACCCACACTCACGCCATCCACATCGCGCAGCCCATAGGCTTTTTCCTGCGTATAGATGCCGGCCCAAACGCCGCTACCCATCAGGGAATGGCCAAAGCGGCTGCCTTCCTCATCGGTCCAATTCACCAATTCAATCGGCGCTTCGGTGACGATGTTCAGGTCATGGATGCTACGCATTACCTCAAGCCCGGCAATCACACCCAGCGCGCCATCGAATTTGCCGCCCGTTGGTTGGCTATCCAGATGGCTGCCCAGCAGCACGGGCAGGCGCGCGGGATCGCGGCCTTCGCGGCGGGCGAACATATTGCCGATGGAATCAACGCGCACCGTCAGGCCAAGGGCTTCACACCAGCCGCGAAAACGATCCCGCCCGGCCTTGTCCACATCGGTCAGCGTCAGGCGCTTCACACCACCCTTAGGCGTGGCGCCAATTTCCGCCATGGCCATCAGGCTGTCCCATAGACGCTTGCCATCAATGCGCTGATTGGTGCCGCTCATGATCCGCTTATCCCCTGGCTTGCTTTAGCCCTGCCTTTGGCGCGCGAAGCGCCCCCTGTCCAGGGGTGAAGTTGCGACTGGGCGCCAAAGGAAGCGCGGGAGCGCGGGCGTTGCATGTTCCTGGCCCCCATGTGCATCTTACACTCCCAATCATAACCCTCGCCCGCCCCCAGGAGAAACATCATGGCCCATGCGCTTGACGGTTCAGCCCCTGCCATTTTGCGAAACTCCGAATTGGATGCGGAAGCCGTGCGCGCCGCGCGGGTTGATTTGGCGGCCTGCTTCCGCATGGCGGCGCGGCTTGGCCTGCATGAGGGGATCTGCAACCATTTCTCCTTCGTGGTGCCGGGGCGCGATGATCTGTTCCTGGTGAACCCTTATGGTTGGGCCTTTTCGGAAATGACCGCATCGCGCCTGCTGGTTTGCGACTTCAAAGGCAATGTGGTGGCGGGCGAAGGCGTGCCTGAAGCGACCGCGTTCTACATTCATGCGCGCATGCATCTGAACAAGCCGCGCGCCAAGGCAGCGTTTCATACCCATATGCCAAACGCCACCGCGCTGGCGATGCTGGAAGGCCCGCCCTTGGCCTGGGCCGGGCAAAGCTCGCTGAAATTCTATGGCCGCACCTTGGTGGATGAGGATTACAACGGCCTTGCTTTGGATGAGAGTGAGGGTGACCGTATCGCCGCTTCCATTGGCGATGCCGATATCGTTTTCATGAAAAACCACGGCGTCATGGTGGTGGGGGCTTCGGTCGCCGAAGCCTGGGATGATCTTTACTACCTGGAACGCGCCGCTGAAGCGCAGCGCCTGGCCATGTCCACCGGGCGCAAGCTGAAGCCCGTGCCGGCCGAGATGGCCGCGCGCACCTATGCGCAAATGCGCGAAGGGGATCGTGAAAGTGCGAAGCTGCATCTGGAAAGCATCAAGCGCATCCTGACGCGTGAAGAGCCGGATTTCATGCATTGAATTCTGCCGCCACCCAGCGCGGCTTGCTTCTGCTGGTGATCACGACCGTTGGCTGGGGCATGAATTGGCCGGCGATGAAGGTGCTGCTCGCCGAATTACCGCCGCTGACGACCCGCGCCATTGGCGGCGGCCTTGGCTTTATAGTGTTGCTGGGGGTGGTGCTGGCGCAAAGGCAAAGCCTTGTCGTGCCGCGCGCGATTTGGGGCAGGCTTACGCTGATTTCGCTGTTGAACGTCACAGCTTGGATGGGGCTTGCGAGCTTTTCGCTGCTGTGGCTTTCGGCATCTGAGGCAACCATCATTTGCTACACCATGCCGGTCTGGGCTGCGGTTTTCGCCTGGTTGATCTTGGGGGAAAAGCCAAGCTTGGCGCGCATCCTAGCGCTGGTGCTGGCGCTATCGGGCTTGGTTTATCTGGTGCTGGGTAAGGGGCTTGATCTTGGTATCGCCAAGCTGCCCGGGGTGGCCTTGGGCTTGGGCTCAGCGGTGCTGTTCGCACTTGGTACGGTGCTCACGAAACGGATGCCGCTTGGCCTGCCGCCATCAAGTTCCGTTGCCTGGCAGGTAGGCATTGGAGTCGCACCACTTTTCATCGCAGCGCTGATTTTCGACCCGCTGGATTTCAGCCATGTTTCTGCGCTGGGTGTTGGGCTGCTGATCTATGGCGGCGTTTTCGCGCTTGGGCTTTGCTATCTTTCCTGGTTTGCGGCGCTGAAGATGCTGCCGGCATCACTTGCCTCACTCGGCACCATCATCACGCCTGTAGTGGGCGTGTTGGGTGCTGCGCTGTTCCTATCCGAGCCCTTCGGCCTGCGCGAAATTCTGGCGCTGGCCTTGGTATTGTCCGGCGTGGTGCTGGCGGTACGTGGCTGAACGCTTCAGTCAGCGCGGCACGTTCAGCTTGCTCAAGATCGGGCGCCATTGAGTATCGGAACGGCGCAGAAAATTAGCAAAATCTTCGGGCGAACCGCCGGCCAGGAACTGGCCTTCAGTGATCAGTCTTTCACGAATCCGTTGATCTTTCAGCGCTTCATTAGCGGCGGCATTCACGCGTTGAACCATTTCCACTGGCGTGCGCGCCGGGGCGAGCAAACCAAACCAACTCAATACGTCAAGGCCAGGCGCAAATTCCGCGATGGAAGGCACATCCGGCGTTGATTCGATACGCCGCCCGCTGGTCCAGGCAATCATTCTGCCGCGGCCATCACGATGCACGGGTTGGGCTGTGCCGCCAGATACAACAAGCACATCAAGATCACCCGCCATGAAGGCGGCAAGCTGCGCGGAATCGCCGCGATAGGTAACATCCTGCATGGTGATGCCAAGCCGCTCCATCACCATCAGCATCGCAACATTCGTCAGCGTAGTCGGCCCATTGGTGCCATAGGTCATTTGCCCCGGCCGCGCCTTCGCCGCCGCAACCCAGGCCGGCACATCCACCGCGCCGCCACGCATTTGTGTGATGATACCAAAGGGAAAGGTGGTGGCCAGCATGACCGGCGCGAAATCTTCAAGCTTGTAAGGAAGATTGGGCACAATCACCGGATTGATTGTCAGCGTGGTGCCGGCGGCCATCAGCAGCGTATGGCCATCTGGCCGCGCGCGGGCCACGAATTCAGCGCCGATAACAGTATTGGCGCCGGCGCGGTTTTCGACCTGCACTGGCTGACCGAGCAAGCTTGTCATGCGTTCCGCCAATAGGCGGCTCACGATATCCGTGCTGCCGCCAGGCGCGAAGGGAACGATGATGGTGATGGGGCGCGGCGCGGCGCCGCTTTGCGCCAATGCTGGGCTGGCCAGGCCAAGCCCAGCGAGGCCAGCCAGCAAGGGGCGGCGTGCGATGTGACGGAGCATGAGCCTAATCCTCCCGAAGCTACGCGGAATGCGCGCAGCGGTGTTTTGTTATGAAGGCTTTTCGCCCCATTTCGCGCAGCAGGCGTATTATCAAGCAAACGCACGCTACCGAGCCTGGCCGCTGCCAGCAAGCGGAGCGTCGCAAACGCGGCCCGAAGCGCAGGGGGGTCTCGGCTTGCGCATTGCGGGACAAGCGGCAAACCGCCATGGTCCGGCGCATGAATGCTTCCGTACCATCTGTTATCCGCTTGCTTCCTGGCCGAGACCGCCGCGTGAAGGCTGGCCACCCTTGGGCCTTTTCCAATGAAATCGCCATGACGCCGGCGGCCAAGGCGTTGCCCCCGGGTAGTGTTGTGCGGCTGGAGGGTGATGATGGCGTCAAGCATGGCGTTTGGCATTTCAACCCGCATTCGCTGATTAGCGCGCGGCGACTGGACAGCGATCCAGACGCCGCTTGCGATCTGGCCTGGTTCAAGCAGCGCCTGCAGGAAGCGCAGAACTTGCGCGACAAGCTGTTTGACCGCCCGCATTACC
>CAMCHA010000205.1 GCA_945874515.1 Asaia bogorensis | reverse complement strand
GGGTGAGGATGAAGAAGCGATCAAGCGGATGTTCACCCCTGAATTCCGCAACCGCCTGGATGCGGTGGTGCCCTTTGCTGGCCTGTCGCCGGAGATTGTGGCGCAGGTCGTCGAAAAATTCGTCATGCAATTGGAAGCCCAGCTTGCTGACCGGAATGTGACGATTGAACTTTCCTCGGCGGCCAAGGAATGGCTCTCGGAACGCGGTTATGATCCGCTGTATGGTGCGCGGCCATTGGCGCGCGTCATTCAGGAATATGTGAAAAAGCCGCTGGCCGAGGAATTGCTGTTTGGCAAACTCGCCAAGGGTGGATCGGTGAAGGTTGGGCTGCGTGAGGGTGCGCTGACCTTCGATTGCCAGGAAGCCGCCCCGCCCGCGCTGCCCAAGCCCGAGGAAGATCGGGATGCGGAGCGTGAGCCGGAGAATGCGGAGTAGATGGAGCAACGCTTTGGCCGCTTGGTGATAACCGCCGGCGGCCAAGGCTTGTATTCCCTTACTGATGATGTGCGGGCCTGGGTTGCGCAGCAGGGTATCTCACGCGGCTTGCTGACAATCTGGTGCCGCCATACCTCGGCATCCTTGCTGGTGCAGGCCAATGCCGATCCGGAAGTGCTGGCGGACCTTGAAGCCTTTTTCCTGCGCTTGGTGCCGGAAGGGCGCGGGCTTTACCGGCATGAGGATGAGGCGCTGGACAATATGCCAGCGCATATCCGCGCGGCACTGACGCAAACCAGCATCAGTATTCCGGTGCAGAACGCTTCGCCAATGCTCGGCGAATTTCAGGAGATTTATCTGTTTGAACATCGTCGAGGCGCGCCGGAGCGCAGTCTGGACTTGCATTTGATGGGAGAGGCTTAAAGAGGGCGCGTTCAAGCCGATGGTTTTGGCCAAAATTGCCACTACTCAAAGGATGCTTGGACCATCTGGATTATCAGGTGAATACCATATTTATACATGCTGATTGCTTGCTAACCCCTCTGACATCAAGGTTTTGAACAAAAGCGTTCTGCATGGTGAGAAAATATCCACGAGACGAATAAAAACCAAAGCGGAAGCCAAAGGAAAATTCGCCCCTTAATAGCCGCGATCCATTGTTTCTTCGAAAGTATAATCCACTCATCGTTTAATTCACTCGGGGGGATCCTGGGTACGAAATCCAAGCGCATTCCAAGCTTCCATAGAACAAATTCTACCATATTGTAAAAGGCGCCAACATTAAGCCAAGATATTACGATATAGATAAAGCCATAATAGTAGGGATTTTTTTGAAATTGAGATATGGTATTCGAAAGAATCAGAGCAGCGCCGCATGTCCACGCCACCGCAACCATGTAAGTCAGAAGCGTGACAGTTACGCCAACGCCAATCCGAATCGCCACTAACTCACGGTCAGAGACTTGACGTTTCACCGCAATGGCTCCGACTTATTTTCACCAATCTTTGGCCTCGAACGCCAGCCCCCATCCTTACTAGCCTCGTATGGCACCACGCCTCATTCGCGGTAGCGGTACCAAAAGAAATGCAGAACCCCCGATCTCCATCTTATGGGCGAAGCGTAATCACTCCGCCGCTTGCGCGGAAGCCTGCCCCTGCACAGTAAAGAAGCTCGCGGATTTGGGCTGTTGCGGCAATTCCACGCGGGTTTCCGTAATGCGCGCAAAGCGGGCCGGCTTGCCGCGAATAACCTCACCCTCATGCGTGCTTGGCATTGGGTTGCGCGCCAAAGGCACGGCATCAGCAGCGGTATAGACGCAAATATAAAGCCCGCGCGGCTTGGTGCCGGCGTTGGGGGCGGAACCATGCGCAAGCTTGGTATGCATCAGGCAGACCGAACCCGCCGGGCCGTAGCAGGGAATGCTTTGCGCCAGCAGCGCCTTTTCATCCGCGTCAGATACCGCGCCGGTGAAACGGTCCCCATCAAACAGCGAATACATCGGTCCCTTATGGGAACCTGGCACAATTGTCAGCGCGCCATTGGTTTCATCCACATCATCCAGGAACAGAAGCGCTGTGATGATGTCGTCATTGGTATGCGGCGTATAAGCGAAGTCCTGATGATACAGCACCTCGGTCTTCGCACCCATCAGTTTCAGATTGATCTTGCAATGATGGAATTTCACATCGGGGCCAATCAATTCGGCCACCATTTCCGTCATGTCGCTGTCACGCATCGCTTCCAGATAGGCGGGCGAGATATCGGATGGGTTATTGATCCGCCGCAGCGCGGGGTTTTCGGCGGAATGTTCTTTGCCCATATCGAAACGCGGGCGACCATCAACGCAGGGCGGGCCGAAGGGTTTTGTGTGCGCACGGCTTTCGTCCACCCAGCCAGCGATTTCCGCCCGCAGCCGCGCAAGCAAATCGGGCGAGACAGCATTCGGCACCACCAGGCAGCCATCGCGCCAGAAGGCATCCTTCTGTTCCTGCGTCAAAACACCCATGCTGCGTCTCCCTTAACCAAAACTGATCCAAACTTAAGCGCAAAACGCCGGCGCCGTCACGTGAGGCGCTGCTCATCCAGGCTGGCATAGACATCGCCACTATTGGCGCTGGCGGGCAGTGCCGCGATCCATTCTTGCATCGCGGCCGCATCACAGGGCGCGGGTAGGGCAAAGCTGAGGCTCTCCCCCAGGCTCGCCTGGAAATGCCGATAGCCAAGGGCTGCCAGCAGGCCCAGGCATTCGCCCGCCACATCGCGCTGGATGGTGGTGAATTCGAGGGACAGCGCGCGGGGTGGGCGGGAAAGGCCGCGCAGCGCCTCAGCCTCAAAACCCTCGATATCCAGCTTGATGAAAGCCGGCATGCCATGGGCGGCGATCAGCGCATCCAGAGTCGTCACCGGCAGGGTTTCGGCTTGGTCCCATTCCTGCCCTTCCCAGCCTGGCGCACCGCTGGCGGCGGCGATGAAGGCAGTGCTCGCCGTCGCCACGGTTGGGTTGGCGGTATTGAGGCGGAGTTCCGCCTTGCCCGCCTGCGCGCCAACCAGCGTGGAAACCAGGGTCACGCCGGGATCACCGCGCAGCAAAAGCCGCAATACACGGGCCAGTGCGGCTTGCGGTTCCGCCGCCACCACATGCGCGCCAAGGCGCCGGAAGCATAGCATCCGGTCCCCAACATGCGCGCCGACATCAAAGGCAAGGTCTCCGGCGCCAAGGAAGCGGCGATAGAAGCCATCCAAGGCCTCCGCCCGGCCCGGCGCGTGATAGATGCGCAGGCTCCGGCTGATGGCGGCGCGCTTCACGTGAAAACAATCGCCGCGCCGGCGGCAAATTCGGGCGGGACCATGATGCCCTCTGGCGCCTCACGCGCGGGCATGCCGGCCAGGATCCGCCGGGCGGAAGCCGCGCCATCGGCGGTGCGCACCACCATCCCCGCCATAAAGGGGGAGGCCGGCGGCACTACGCCGGGCAGCACGCTTGCCAGCGCTTCCGGCGTCAGTACCCTGACGCGTGTTTCAAGCGCTGGCGCTTTCGGGCCAGCCGCGCGCGCCGCACCTGGCAGGCGGAGCAGAAAGCCGCCCGCCGGGTCCGGTTCCACCGGTAGCCCTGATAGCCGCGAAAGCCGCGCGGCGGTCTCGGCCGGGTTGTCGGCGCATAGAATGGCGGCTTCCAACACCTCGGCGCGATTGGCGTGGTCCATCCAGCGATCCTGCCAGACCAATTCGGGCGTCAGATGCCGGATCAATTGCACGCGGCCCTCTGGCGGGTCCGGAAAGGGAAGGCGAGCAAAGCGCGCAATCGGCCCACCCGCTTCCACTGGCCGTTCCAGATAAGCAACGCCTGGAATATCCAGCCCCGCAGCGCGTAGCCGCGTAAGATTCGCTTCCTCATCCAACATCGCGAGTGCGAGGATATGCGTGCCCGGATAGCGCGCCAGAAAGGCGTTCAGGTTATTGTCGAACAGCGCAGGATCAAGGATCGCGATCAATTCGATGTAGCCATGCTTCAGAAAGGCGCAGCGATTGCCGGAGCCGTATTTCTCCACCGGCAAATCAGGCCGCCGCCGCCCGCTTTGCTGCGCAATCGGTGAAAGCGTGAAGCCGAGCCTTTCATAGGCCGCGCACATCGGCGCCAGATCGCGCGCCGCGACGCCAAGATGGTCGAGTGCAAGGGCGGTGTTCATGCGGGATTCTCATAGCGGTCGAGCAACCATTCCGCCGGTTCGGTGGCGGCTTCATCATACCAGCGCGCAACCAGCGGGTGCGCGCGCACCGCCGCCATATAGCCCTGCGTTGTGGCGGCAAGTTCCGGCTGCCAGGTGATGAAGCGCGCCACGACCGGCGCATACATCGCATCCACCGCGCCGAATTCAGTGCCCATCAGGAAAGGCCCGCCATACGCGGAGAGCGCCTCGGCCCAAATCGCCTCCACCCGCGCGATATCGGCAAGGCATTCTGGCGTGCGGCCAAGGCCGGGGAAGCTGCGGCCAAGGTTCATCGGCATGGCCATGCGCAAATTGCGAAACCCTGCATGCATCTCGGCCGCGATGGACCGCGCATGGGCGCGCGCCGCACGATCTGCCGGCCAAAGCCCGGGCGCGATTTCCGCGCAGTATTCGCAGATGGCCAGGCTTTCCCAAATTCGCGCGCAGCGATGTTCCAGATAGGGCACCAGCCCAGTGGGCGTTGCGGTTTTCAGCGCCGAGGTCCCGCCCCCACCCGCGAGGGGGATCATCACCTCCTCCACATCAAGCCTGGCCAGATGCACGGCCAGCCAGCCGCGCATGGACCAGGATGAATAACGCTTGGTGCCGATTACAAGGCGGCCTTCGGGCATGGGGGGTCTCCTGAAGCGAAGGCCCCATTATGCCCTTAGCGGCAGCGGAGGGAAACTCAGCCCCTGCGACGGCCCTTTTCGGGCTGCGCCAATTCATCGGCGCGGAGTGCCAAGCGCCCATGGATTTCATCAAGCTTCAAGCCCTGGCGCAGCACCGGCAAGCATGCCTGATGGTCATACTGCCCTTTTGAACGCCCAGCTTCGAAATCCAGGAACAACCCAGTCATCGCCGCATTGTTGAAGGCATGCCGATTGCCGTCATCCAAATAGCTTTCAGACCATGTGCCTTCCGACAACAGCAGCCCATGCGCTTCCAGTTCCAGGTGGAAGTAGCGCACGCGACGGCACCAGGTTTCCTGGATGATGCTGCTGCCATTCACCAGGTGCTTGGCCGGGATCAGATGCCCATCCACCTCCATCGCGTGATCCGGGCTGACCCGCAGGTCCCGTGCTGGCATGCCAGCCGCAAGTGCGCCCGCCTTGATCAGCACCGGCGCGGTCTTGGCCGCCATGGCCGCATTGCGCGGCACGGCGACATCCATGAAGCCAACCCAGCGGAGTGGTTCAAACCCAGCCTGACCATCCCGCATCGCCAGCACCATGTCTCCGGCGCG
>CAMCHA010000204.1 GCA_945874515.1 Asaia bogorensis | reverse complement strand
AAGGCGCGTTCGCCTTCGCCGGTCAGCACCGCCGCGCGCAAGCCGGGGTGCTTTGTGAGGTCGCGCAGCGCTGCAATCGCTTCATCCAATAGCGCTGCGTTCAGCGTATTCAGCTTGGCATCATTCGCGACCGTCAGCCGCGCCACACCGCGCGCATCCATATTGATATCAAAGCGCCCGCTCATAGCTGTTTCCCCGCTGCAAACCCGGCCATTTGCGCATAGCCACCAGCAATGGCGGCGATCTCTTCGCGCGAGATCACATCTTCAAGCCGCGCAAACCCGTCGGGCGCGCGCGCGCTGACTTCATCCACCACGCGTTCCGGCCCGCCCTTGCGATTGGCGCGGACAATCTCTGCGGTCTTTGGCAGGCGCTCGGCGGCATAGGCCGAAAGTGCTGCTTCCGGCGCCTGAGATGCCAGCAAATCCGCAAGACAACGCGCATCCAGCACGGCTTGCGATGCGCCATTCGATCCTACCGGATACATGGGATGCGCAGCATCACCCATCAGCGTCACGCGGCCCTGTGTCCAAAAGGGCAGTGGGTCGCGGTCGCACATTGGATATTCCCAGAATTCTGGCGTGGCGCGCACCAATGCAGCGACATCCAGAAAGGGAATGCGAAACCGCGCGACATGCGCCAGCACTTCATCAAGCTGGCCGGGGCGTGACCAATCCTCGCGCCGAGGTGGTGGCTTGCTGGTGTCACCAATCTGCGCGCAAACGACCCAATTCGTCAGTCGCGTTGCAGCGGAAGCACCGGTGCCGATCGGGTAGAGCACCAGCTTTTCCTTCATATCGCCGGCGACAATCATGGTGTCGCCACCTTCAAAGGCGGGCCATTCCACCGCGCCACGCCACATTTGAATGCCATTCCAGCGAATGCCGCCATCATCGGGATGCAACGCCGCGCGAATGGCGGAATGAATGCCATCAGCGCCAATCAGCACATCACCGGGAAGGCTGCGCCCATCCATCAAATGCGCTGTGATGCCATGTGCGTTTTGCGTGAAATTCTGCAGCCGCGCATTGCGCAGCAAAGTGCCCTTCGGCAAGCGCGCTTCGGCTGCCTGCCATAATACCTGGTGCAAATGGCCGCGATGGATAGAAAATTGCGGCACCTCATGCCCCGCCCAAATACCACGCGGTTCCTGCCAGATTTCCTGACCGAAGCGATTCAAATAGCGCAATTCACGCGTGCGAATGCCAACCCCATCCAGCGCCGGCAGTAGATCAAGCGCGGCCAATTCGCGGATGGCATGCGGCAGGGTATTGATGCCCACACCCAGCGGTTTCACTTCCGCCGCGGCTTCAAGCACCGCGCAGCCAATACCGCGCTGATGCAGCATGAGCGCCAGCGCCAAGCCCCCAACACCACCACCCGCGATCAGCACATGCACCGGTGCCACCGTTACGCCGGCAGAGTCACGGCAATGCGGCCCACGGGCTTGCCATTGCTGTCAGCGATATCGCCTTCCACCGCATCCACCAGCGCTGCCGTGGCGGCTGCATCCAGCAATCCAAGCCGGCCAAGCAATGCAGCGAAAACCCCCATCTTGGCGCGCGATGCACCATCGGCGAGTTTCACCGCAATCCCCAAACCCTGATCCGGCACGAAGCCCACCACAAAACCTTCCGCGCCGCCTTTCAGCAGCACACGGCCATTGGTGGCGCGTACAATGCGGCTGGTCGCCTGATCACGGCCGGAAAGATGATCCGGATACTTCGCAATGGCCGCCTGCAATCTTTCAATGGCTGTGCGCCGCGCGGGGCTTGCCACCTTCCGCGCCGCCCAGCGCGCTGCTGCACTCGCCATGGCTTCCATGGAAAGCGCCAAGGCAGGCAGGCCACAACCATCAACGCCGGCCTGCAAACGCCCTGCATCACTGCCGAGTAATTCCGACAGGATTTCCAGATAAAGCTTCTGCGTCGGATGCGCGGGATCACCATAGCCTGCGACTGGTGCGCCGAGCTTCTGCGCCACGCTCAAAAAACCGCAATGCTTGCCGGAACAATTATGATAGATGCGCGAATGATCGCCGCCAGCACGATAAATCTTCGCCTGATCCGCCGCCGCGCGCGGCATATCCGGCCCACACACCAGCGCGGATTCGGAAAGCCCCATGCGCGCCAACCAATCGCGCACCAGCGCAACCTGGAAATCCTCGGCACTATGGGATGCACAGGAAAGGGCGAGGTGTTCTTCGCCGAGCCCCAAAGCATCCGCCGCACCGGTTTCCACCAGCGCCACCGCTTGATAGGGCTTCAGTGAGGATCGCGGAAAGGTGACGAAGGCAGGATCACCCATCGCCAGCACCTGGCGCCCGTTGCTGTCCATCACCACGGCGATTCCGTGATGAATGCTCTCCACCGCCGGGCCGCGATGGATTTCCGCCAATTGCACAAAGGGGCTTTGCATCATCATCACCTAATCAACGCTGCGCGGGCTTCAGAAATCTTCCAGCACAACTTTGCCGATCATACCGCCGCTTTCCACCAGCGCATGCGCTTGCGTCAGATTGGCCGCTGATATCTTACCCAGATTGCGAGTCATGGTGCCGCGCATCCGCCCGGCTTCGATCAAGCCCGCAACCTCATTCAACAGGCGGTGCTGTTCGATCATGTCGGGCGTATTGAACAGGGGCCGCGTGAACATCAGCTCCCAATGGATCGAAACCGATTTGCGCATCACATCGCGCGCATCCACCGGCGCCTGGCTTTCAATCAGCAGAATGCGGCCTTGCGGTGCCACCGCTTCCACCATGGCGGCCCAATTCTTCGCGGTGGTATTGGCGGAATAGATGTAATTTGCCCCGCGCAAGCCAAGCGCCTTCATCTGCGCTGCGATATCGCCGTGATGATCCACCACGTGATGCGCGCCCAGATCGCGGCACCATTGCACGCTTTCAGCGCGTGATGCCGTGGCTACCACGGTCAGCCCGGTCAGCGCGCGCGCCATCTGGATCACCATGGACCCCACACCACCCGCGCCAGCAATCACCAGCAAGGTCTGTCCCTGCGCACCACCTTGCGGCACGCCAAGGCGATCAAACAAGCCTTCCCAGGCGGTAATCGCGGTCAGCGGCACGGCGGCGGCTTCGGGGAAGGTTAGGTTACGCGGCTTCCGCCCAACAATGCGTTCATCCACCAGGTGCAATTCGGCGTTGGTGCCGGAACGATTGATCACGCCGGCATAAAACACCTCATCACCTGGGCGAAACAGCGTGCAATCGGGCCCGACAGCGCGCACCACGCCAGCGCCATCAAAGCCAAGGATGCGCGGTGCCTCACCGGGGTCATCGCGCTGGCGCACCTTGGTATCCACCGGGTTCACCGATACCGCGTGGATTTCCACCAGCATGTCGCGCCCGGTTGGCGCGGCGGGGGGCGCGATGTCCAGATCAATCAGCGCATCCGCGTGATCAATCGGCAGGCATTTCCGATATCCAACAGCTTTCATGGCAATCCTCGATCCTTTTGCGTTTTAGTGCGCGTCCCGTTCACGAACACGCAGCAAATCCTTTTTTGGTCGCATTTTCCGAGTCGCCAAGTGTTTCCACTTGGCTTGAAAATGCTTCAGCCCACACGCAGCAGCGCCGGGCCTTCTTCGCGCAGCCAGGTCTCTGCCTCCTCACGATGCGGGGCCAGCGCTGCCACATGCGCCCAGAAGCGCGGAGAATGGTTAAGCTCACGCAGATGCGCGACCTCATGCGCTACCACATAATCCAGCACTGCATCTGGCGCCATCACCAGCCGCCAGGAAAAGGCGAGCGTGCCATCCGGCGCGCAAGACCCCCAGCGGCTTTGCGTATCCTTCACGCGAATGGCCTTGATGGCGACACCCAGCTTATCAGCATGGATCGCAGCCAAGGGGATGATACGCCGCTTCGCCTCCGTGCGCAGAAAATCGCGCAGGCGTCGGGGCAGAAATTCCGCCGCACCAGTCACGATGATGGCGCCATTTTCCACAAAGGCGCCGCCACGCCGTGATGGGTCATGCAGCACGGGATGCGGCAGACCGCCCAAGGGCACCGCGGCGCCATGCGCGAGTGAAATGCTCGGCGCCAGGGCCTTGATGCGTTTCAGCACCCAGGCGGCATGGGCTGTGAGAAGCTCCAGCCCCGCGCGACGGCTGGCACGCATTGGTAGTGTCACCACCACATCGCCAGCGCGTGGATCAATGCGCAAACTGACCGAACGGGCACGCTCCGAACGCCGCCACCGCACCGGGCAAAGTTCCGGCGGACCCAGCAAGCCAGGGCGAAGCGGCACCATTTCCGAATCGGGCAGGGACATCACCGCACAATGCCTTCAGAAGGCTTCAATTTTCAACCGCTTGACACTCAAGCGGTTTCACGCGCGAGTGTTGCCATGCGTTTCGCCCTCAGCGCCATCCTGCCTCTTTTGCTGCTTGGCACCATTTGGGGCGCCACGCCGATTTTTGTGAAGACATTGGGTGGCATGGGCTGGCCGCCTTTGATGATCGCGCTCGGGGCTTCGGGGTTCAGCGCCATCATCCTATTGGGTGTCTGCTTCGCGCGGCGCGAAATTCCAGCGCTGAAGCGGCCCTATCTGATCCATTACGGCGTATCGGGCCTGACCGGGCTGGTGCTATCCAACCTGTTTGGCTTCACGAGTTTGCAGCATATACCTGCGGGGTTCTTTTCTCTGCTGATTCCACTTTCGCCCATGCTGACGGTGCTTGGCGCGATGGCTTTACGGATGGAAAAAGTATCCTGGCGGCGCATTGGTGGCAGCATTTTGGGCCTGGTCGGCATTGGCATTGCCATGGCGCCAGGTGCAGCACTGCCGGACCCGGAGGCGCTGCCCTGGGCATTGCTCGCGGCATGCACGCCGGTTTGGTATGCGGTTGCGAATATCGCCGGCGTGAAGCTTGCCCCGCGCGGAGCGGCGCCCTTGGCGCTGGCGGCGGGCACCTGCGCTGCGGCAGCGCTGATGATGGCGGTGATTGCTTTCTCAACCGGGCAGATTCGTGCCGTGGATTTAGCGGGGCTGCCGATCACCATAACCCAAGGCGTGCTGCTCGCGCTGGCTTATCTGATCTATTTCCGATCGCTCTCCACTCAAGGCGGCGTTGTGACATCGCAAGTGGGCTATATCGTCACCATCACCGGGCTGATCTGGGGTTTCGCGATTTTTGGCGAGGTGCCGGGCTGGCTGACGATCCCCGCCGCGGCTTTGGTCTTTATCGGGCTTGCGATGGTGACGCTACCCGGCAAGAAAATCACCCAATCAAGTGCTTGAGTTCCGTTTCCACGAAGGAAAGCGGCGCGGTGCCTGCATTCACCACATTATGGTCAACGCCGGCGGCGCGCGCATAAGCCACGCCAGCAGTTAATGAGGCTGTTGCGGTCTCACCGCCTGGTAATTCCACCAGCAGCGAGC
>CAMCHA010000203.1 GCA_945874515.1 Asaia bogorensis | reverse complement strand
ATGATACTGCCGCACAACAACACTTCATGAACTCCTTCCCAGAATTGCGTCAGGAAATTGTAAATGGCGAGTATGTCACGCTGCATCAAACCTAAGTGCAATCCTCCCGAATGCCTTGCAAACCGTTTGAAGGAATCGCATTGATGCTGAGCGAACCCGGCCATTATGACTACATGCCGTGGCGCAGACGCCCACGCATCACCTGGCCCAATGGCGCACGCATCGCCTTTTGGGTAGCGCCGAATATAGAACATTATGAGCTTGACCCGCCGCCCAATGCACGGCGCATGCCCTGGACCCGCCCGCAACCCGATATGCTTGGCTATTCTTGGCGTGATTACGGCAATCGCGTTGGCTTCTGGCGTATGGCGGATGTCATGGCGCGGCATGGGGTGCGCGGCAGTGTTTCGCTCAATGTCGCGGTCTGTGATCATTATCCCGAAATCATCGAACGCTGCTGCGAACTAGACTGGGAGCTGTTCAGCCACGGCACCTATAATACCCGCTACTTCTACGGCATGAATGAGGATCAGCAGCGCGCCGTCATTCGCGAAAACCGTGAAACCATCAAACGCGCGAGTGGTCAAGAATTGGATGGCTGGCTCACCCCCGCCATTTCAAATGATGAAACTACCCAGCATCTTCTGGCGGAAGAAGGCATCAAATATACGCTCGATATGCTGCATGATGACCAGCCAACACCAATCAAGGTGCGCAGCGGCCATTTGATCAGCATTCCCTATTCTCTTGAAATCAATGACGTACCGCTGTTGGCCATGCGCAATACGCCGCCCGAGCGTTTTGCCGCCATCTGCAAGGCGCAATTTGATCAGCTTTACGAAGAAGGCGCTGAAAGCGGCACCGTGATGTGCATGCCACTCCATCCCTTCCTGATCGGTCAGCCGCATCGCATCAGCGCTCTCGATGATGTGCTGCGCCATGTGGTGCGCCACGACAAGGTCTGGCTTGCCACAGGGCGAGAGATCGCTGCCTGGTACACAGAACATCATTTGGCGGAAGCGCAATCCTGGATCGCGGCGGGGACACCATGAAGGGTTTGCCTGAAGATTATCTGCACTATCCGCGCCGTCAGCGCGGGATGGATCATAATATCTATCCCTTCCGCGCGCTGCCGGCTTCGAAGCCGGTTTCCTGGCCGAATGGCGCGCGCGTTGCGGTGTGCATCGCCGTGCATATGGGCCATTTCCCGATGGACATGCCGCTCAAGCCCTTCATCGCGCCGGGCGGCATGGAACGGCCCTATCCTTCCTATTGGGATTATACGTTGCGCGATTATGGTAATCGGATCGGCGTTTATCGGCTGATGAAATCACTTGCAGCGCGTAGCCTGCCTGCCACGGCGTTGCTGAGCGCGGCGCTTGCGCGTCGCTACCCGGCGCTGATGGATGATCTGGCCGCCGCGCAATGGGAAATTGCTTGTGCTGGCTTGGATATGGGCCGGCTACACCATGGCGGCGTGGCGCTGGAAGAAGAACGCGCCACGGTGCAGGAAGCTGCCAGTCTGTTGCGTGCACGCTTCGGCGCGGCGGTGCGCGGCTGGCATTCGCCGGCGCATTCCGAATCAAGCCATACGCTGCGCCTGGTCGCGGAAGCCGGCTTCAGCTTCACCACCGGCTGGGCGAATGATGACATGCCCTATGTCATGACCACCGATGCAGGCCGCCTGATCTGCATGCCGCTGTCGCAAGATTTGTCAGATCAACGCATGCTGCACCAGCAGCATTTGGCTTCCGAGGATTTCACCAATTCCATCCTTACCGCGCATGAGACGCTGGAGCGCGAGGCACAGGAAACCGGTAGTGGACGCATTCTGGTGGTGCCGGTGACACCATGGCTTATGGGCGTTCCGCACCGCATCCGCACTTTCAACGCCATGCTGGATGGCATCATGGCACGCGGCAACGTCTGGCCCGCCACCATGGGCCAAATCGCAGATCATTGGCGCGCACAAAACCTAGGCTAATCCTGGGGCGCGCCCATGGCATAGGGCTTCAACGCGGCATTGATCATGGCGTGGGTTGGCGTCTGCACGCCAAGCGCGCGGCCCAGCGCCACCACCTTGCCAGACAGCCAGGGCAATTCGATGCGATTGCCGCGAATCAAATCCACCGCCATTGAAGCGCGCATCCCTGCCGGTGCGCCCGCAGTGAATTTCATGCTGCGTTCAAGCACATCATCCGGCAGCCATACGCCCTTGGCACGAGCAAGGGCGATCACTTCCTCAAACCCTGCGCGGAAATAGGGCGCGATATCGGGGTCATCGCGCAATTCACCAAGCGGGCGGCGTGTGAGCGCCGTCATGCCGGAATTCGTCGCCAGGATAATGAATTTCAGCCAAAGCTCGGTCAGGATGCGATCACTCAGTGTCGCGTCAAAACCGGCGCGCTGGCACCATTCCATAAATGTCTTGCCACGTGACGAGATGCTGCCATCCAACTCCCCAAACGCAAGGCGCATGAAGGTGCCGGTCTGACGAATAACGCCTGGCGCATCAATGGTGGCGCTGATTTGTGCAACACCGCCCATCACCGCTTTCGCACCCAGAATTGGGATCAGCCTTTCGCTGGAATCAATGCCATTCTGCAAAGGCAGTACGGCCGTATCCGGACCGACCATGGGGCGGATCGCCTCACCAGCGCTTTCCACATCCCAAAGCTTCACGCAGAACATCACCAGATCCACTGTCCCGATGCTGGCCGGATCATCGGTGGCTTTGGTGGGCATAAGATGCGTTTCGCCTCGGCCACCCATAATGCGCAGGCCGTCGCGCTGCATCGCCGCCAGATGCGCGCCACGAGCGATAAAGGTTACATCCGCGCCCGCCTTGGCCAAGGCCGCGCCGAAACCACCGCCAACACCGCCCGTTCCCATCACCGCAATACGCATGAAGATTCTCCTGCAACCATGGTCAGTGTATCGCTACGGACCAAGCCTGTCATGTCGGGTGCGAAGCGCAGTTTCCCGCTCGAATCCTGCGCGCCTTCGCTGTATATTACGAAAACTTCAGCCCCTAGCCCCAGGATGAACATGGCCTTCGCGCAGCATATCGGCACCACGCGCTATGTCTTCCCCGATCTGAAGACACTGCTAGCGCGCGCCACGCCCTTTCGTTCCGGCGATGCCCTGGCGGGCGTTGCCGCGGAAAGTGCTGAGGAACGCATCGCCGCGCAGCGCGCCTTGGCTGATGTGCCGCTTGCGCATTTCCTTTCGGAAAGCGTGGTCCCTTATGAAGCGGATGAGGTTACACGGCTGATCCAGGACAGCCATGACAAGGCCGCCTTCGCCCCCATCCGCAGCCTGACCATTGGTGGCTTTCGCGATTGGCTGCTGGCCGATGAAACCGATAGCGCAACTCTTGCGACGCTGGCCCCGGGCCTGATGCCGGAAATGGTGGCGGCGACGTCCAAGATCATGCGCGCGGCAGATCTGATTACGGTCGCGGCAAAATGCGAAAATGTCACGCGCTTTCGCAATACCATCGGCCTCAAGGGCCGGCTTTCGATCCGCCTACAACCCAATCACCCCACCGATGATCCGCGCGGCATCGCGGCCGCTACTCTGGATGGGCTATTGCTCGGCGCCGGCGATGCAGTGATTGGCGTCAATCCCGCCACGGATAATGTAGAAGCGGTGCTACGGGTTCTGGATATGCTGGACCGGCTCCGCTTGGCATATGACATCCCAACACAAAGCTGTGTGCTGGCGCATGTCACCACCACCATGCGCGCCATGGATCTGGGCGCGCCGGTTGATCTGGTGTTTCAATCCATCGGCGGTACGGAAGGCGTCAATCGTTCCTTTGGCGTTGACCTGGCGCTATTGGCGGAAGCCCATGAACAGGCGCTTTCGCTCAAGCGCGGCAGCCTTGGGCAGAATGTCATGTATTTCGAAACCGGCCAGGGCAGCGCGCTGAGTGCGGATGCGCATCACGGCGTGGATCAGCAAACCTTGGAAGCGCGTGCCTATGCCGTGGCGCGGCGCTTTTCACCGCTGCTGGTAAATTCCGTGGTGGGCTTCATCGGTCCGGAATATTTGTTCGATGGAAAGCAGATTCTGCGCGCAGGGCTGGAAGATCATTTCTGCGGCAAGCTGCTTGGCCTGCCGATGGGGGTTGATGTTTGCTACACCAACCATGCGGAAGCGGATCAGGATGACATGGATGCGCTGCTGACGTGCCTTGCTGCAGCTGGCGTCACCTACGTGATGGGCGTGCCGGGGGCAGATGATGTCATGCTCGCTTATCAATCCACTTCCTTCCATGATGGGCTTTATGCGCGCGCCGCGCTTGGCAAACGCCCGGCCCCGGAGTTTGAGGATTGGCTGAACCGCATGGGCATTAGCAGCACGACAGAAGCGATCCCCGCACGCCTGTCACCCGCGCTGATCGGTCTTGAATGAACACGCCCAGCAAATGGCGCGATCTGCGCCGCTTCACCGATGCGCGCGTGGCGCTTGGCCGCGCTGGTAATGCGCTGCCCACTGCCGCGCATCTGGATTTTCAGGAAGCGCATGCGCGGGCGCGCGATGCGGTCTGGTCCAGCTTGGATACGGCAAAGCTTGAAGAAGAACTGTCGCCCCTTGGTCTGCCCATTCAACGCGTGACAAGCCAGGCGGAAGAACGCCGGCGCTTTCTGCTGCGCCCTGATCTTGGCCGCCGCCTACCGGAAGGCACCAACTTGCCAAAGGCACCAGGCAGCATTGCGCTGGTGATCGCGGATGGGCTTTGCGCCAGCGGCGTGCAGCAACAAGCACCTGCATTGCTCAGCATATTAGTGCCGGCACTCAGCAAGGCGGGCTTAACGCCCGGCCCCATCATCATCGCCGAACAGGCGCGCGTCGCCTTCGGAGATGATGTGGCGGAAGCAATGGAAGCCGCAGCGGTTGTAGTGCTGATCGGCGAAAGACCCGGGCTTTCCGCGACCGACAGCATGGGGCTTTACATCACCTGGGCGGCACGGCGCGGCAGCAACGACGCCATGCGCAACTGCATCAGCAATATCCGCCCAGGCGGGCTCAGCGCTGATGCCGCCGCCGCCAAGGCGCTGTGGCTATTGGCCGAAGCGCGCAAGCTTGGCGCCACCGGCGTGGCGCTCAAGGATGAAATGCCAAGCCATTATCGGCTGACGTAACTGCGCTGCCGTTCAGCTTGTCGCGCGCAGCAACTTGCCCGGCAGCGCGCCCGTATCATGGCCAGCTTCACGAATGGGCTTGCCGGCAACCAGCGTCATGTCATAGCCATCAACGCGCTGCACCAAACGCCGCCCACCCGCGGGCAGATCATAGATCATCTCAGGGTGATACAAACGCAGCGCATCGAAATTGATGATGTTGACATCAGCCACAGCACCGGGTGCCAAACGGCCGCGATCCTTGAGGCCAAAGAAATCTGCGGTTTCACTGGTTTGGCGCTTCACCA
>CAMCHA010000202.1 GCA_945874515.1 Asaia bogorensis | reverse complement strand
TTCGGGCAATTTAAGTCTGGTAGCCGCTTTTTTGACCTTGCTCATGGCTCTTTTTGATTGAGCCTTAGAAGCTGGTCCGCCATTCTATCACTTGAGAGGTGGATTGGTTCCTTCCTCTGAGGTGTGACTGGCGTTTCCTCCCTAAACTTGGGCCGCTGCCTGATGGTAGCGGCCTTTTCTTTTTTAAATGTTTGTGACGTTTAGTTGCAAGCACAAAAATGCCATAAACCAGCCGGAAATGACGAATTGGTGCGCCGCACAATCAATCTGCGGCGTTTTCTTGCGAAACCGGCACCGGTCATTTCACCCAAGACACTTCTGGATTAGGGTGCGGCGCTTAGCGACATACGATAAAAGGATTAGACCCTTGCGCCTCACTCGCGCCTTTCTGCCGACACTCAAGGAAACCCCGGCCGAGGCGCAAATCGCCTCCCATCGCCTCATGCTGCGAGCAGGGCTGATCCGCCAGACCTCGGCCGGCATCTATGCTTGGCTGCCGGCGGGGCTGCGCGTGCTGCGGCGCGTTGAACAGATTGTGCGCGAAGAACAGGACCGTGCCGGGGCACAGGAAATCCTGATGCCGACCATCCAACCGGCGGAGCTCTGGCGCGAAAGCGGGCGCTATGATGATTACGGCAAGGAAATGCTCCGCATTCTTGACAGGCATGAACGCGAAATGCTGTTCGGCCCGACCAATGAGGAAATGGTCACCGACATCTTCAAGCAATTCGCCAAATCCTACCGCGATTTGCCGCGCAACCTTTATCACATCCAATGGAAATTCCGCGATGAAGTGCGCCCGCGTTTCGGCGTGATGCGCGGGCGCGAATTCCTGATGAAGGATGCCTATTCCTTTGATCTAACCAAGGAAGCCGCGCAGCATTCCTATCGGCAGATGTTCCTGGCCTATCTGCGCACCTTTGCGCGCATGGGCCTGAAGGCCATTCCGATGCGCGCTGATACGGGGCCGATTGGCGGCAACCTGTCGCATGAATTCATCATCTTGGCCGAGACGGGCGAAAGCCAGGTTTTCGTGAGCCGTGATTTGCTGGAACGCGATGTGCTGGCTGAAGCGCCGGATTACGATAGCGATCTGACCGCGCAAGTGGATTTCTGGACCAGCCATTACGCCGCGACCGAAGAAATGCATGACGAAGCCGCCTGGGCAGCGCTTTCGGAAGACAAGCGCGTTTCCGCCCGCGGCATTGAAGTGGGCCATATCTTTTATTTCGGCACAAAATACAGCGCTGCCATGGGCATGGCTGTGACGGGGCCGGATGGCAATGCAGTAATCCCGGAAATGGGCAGCTATGGCATTGGCGTATCGCGCCTGGTGGGCGCGCTGATTGAAGCCAATCACGATGAGGCCGGCATTAAATGGCCGGATGCAGTGGCACCCTGGGCTGCCGCCATTCTCAATCTCCGCCCCGGCGATGGCCCAACTGATGCGTTGTGTGAGGCGCTTTATGCGCGGCTTGGCGATGACAGTGCGGTCTATGATGACCGCGCCGTGCGCGCCGGCGAAAAATTCGCCGATGCGGACCTCATGGGCTTTCCCTGGCAGGCCATTATCGGCCCGCGCGGTGCCGCTGCCGGACGCGTCGAACTGAAGCGCCGCATGACCGGTGAGCGTGAGGAAGTCTCTCTGGAAGACGCCATCACCCGCATCAAAGGCGGCTGAGCCAGCATGTTCAACGCCTTTGAGCGTATGGTCGCCTTCCGCTATCTGCGCGCGCGGAAGGGGGAGCGTTTTGTCTCCGTCATCGCGATCTTCTCGTTGGTGGGGATCGCGCTTGGCGTGGCCACCCTGATCATTGTGATGAGCGTGATGAATGGCTTTCGCCATGAATTGCTCGGACGTATTCTGGGGCTGAATGGTCATCTCGGTATTTATTCCGTGGACGGTCCCTTCACCGAGTTTGATGACGTCGCCAAACGAATTCGCGCTATTCCAGGTGTCGTCTCGGCCACCCCCATTGTGGAAGGCCAGGTGCTAATCACGTCTGATTCCGGCGGTGCGGCGGGCGGGCTCGCGCGTGGCATCAGGCCGGATGATTTGCGCGCACGTCCCTTGATCGCTGATGGCATAAGGCTTGGCAGCCTTGATGCCTTTGAAGGCGAGGATGCCATCATCATTGGGCGGCGCTTGGCTTCCCGCCTGCGTGTTTCGGTGGGGGATAATGTCAGCCTGGTCTCACCGCAGGGGCGCACCACGGTGTTTGGTACGGTGCCGCGCGTGCGCGCTTATCGGGTGGTGGCGCTGTTTGATGTCGGCATGAATGAATATGACAGCAGCTTTGTCTTCCTGCCCTTGGAAGCCGCGCAGCTTTATTTCCAGCAGCGCGATGCCGCCACGCAGATCGAGGTTTTCGTGCAAGACCCAACCAGGCTGCGCGGCATCATGCGACAAATTCAGGAAAGCGCGGGCAGCCGCGTGATGGTGCATTCCTGGCAGGATGCCAATTCCAGCTTCTTCAATGCCGTGCAGGTGGAACGCAATGTCATGTTCTTGATCCTGACGCTGATCATCATTGTGGCGGCCTTCAATATCGTCTCAAGCCTGATCATGCTGGTGAAGGATAAGGGGCGCGATATCGCCGTGCTGCGCACCATGGGCGCCACCAAGGGCGCCGTGATGCGCATATTTCTGCTGTGCGGTGCTTCCATCGGCGTGCTTGGTACCGTGATAGGTTTTGTGCTGGGTCTGGTTTTCTGCCTCAATATCGAAAATATCCGGCAATTTCTGCAATCACTCTCAGGCACGGAATTGTTCAGCGCAGAGGTCTATTTCCTGACGCGCCTGCCCGCGATCCTTGATTACAATGAAGTGGCGCAGGTGGTGGCGATGGGGCTTGGCTTGTCGTTGCTGGCGACGCTTTATCCTTCCTGGCGCGCCGCGCGCACCGATCCGGTGGAGATGCTGCGCAATGAATGAAGCGACCCTTCGCCTGGCCGCCGTTGAACGCTGCTACCGCACGGAAGCGGGCGAATTGCCCGTGTTGCTAGGCGCTGACCTGACGATTGCCGCCGGTGAGATCGTGGCACTTGTGGCGCCTTCCGGCACCGGCAAATCCACCTTGCTGCATCTCGCGGGTTTGCTCGAAAAGCCCGATGGGGGCGAGGTTTTCATTGCCGGCAAGGCCGCCGGTTCACTTTCGGATGAGGCGCGCACAACAATCCGCCGCACCACCATCGGCTTTGTCTATCAATTCCATCATTTGCTGCCGGAATTCACTGCCGCCGAGAACATCATCCTGCCCCAGCTTGCCGCCGGCAAAAGCCGCGCAGAGGCAACCCAACGTGCCAAGGATCTGCTCGGCATTTTCGGCTTGCAAGCGCGCCTGGATCATCGCCCGGGGAAGTTATCTGGCGGTGAACAACAACGCGTCGCGATTGCGCGCGCGCTTGCCAATCAGCCACGCCTGCTGCTGGCGGATGAACCAACCGGCAATCTGGATGTCACCACATCCGATCGCGTCTTTGCCGAATTACTGGAACAGGTGCGCGGCCAGGGTCTGGCGGCGCTGATTGCGACACATAACCCCGACCTCGCGCGTCGGATGGATCGGGTGGTGACGCTGCGGGATGGGAAGATCGTCAGCGGCTAAGCCAGCAACAACACCACGCCGAAAGCCGCTGTGGCCGCACCACCAAAGCGCAACGCGCCAGCATAACGTGCGCTTGCCACACCAAGCGCTGCGCCAAAACCATGCAGCAGCGCAGAACCCGCCAGCATGCCAAGCGCGGTCGTCAGCGCCGCGCTGGCTATCTCCCCGCCATGCGCCAGGCCATGCACAAGCCCGGCAACCAGCACCAAGGGAAGCGCCAGAGTAGGGCGGAAGGGCTGCGACATGGCGAGCATGGCGCCCAGCACAATCAAGCTGCCCGCCACCGCGGTTTCAACCACGCCAAAGCCAAGCCCGATCCCGCCAGCCAAGCCAAGCGCAATGCCGCCCGCCATGCCGGCCAGGAAGCCCACCGGCGGCAGCCAGCCGCGCTGCCAGCCAAGGGACGCCGCCCAAAGCCCAATCGCCACCATCGCCGCCACATGATCCGCGCCCATCAGCGGGTGCAGGAAACCGTCAACCAAGCCAGCTTCATGCCCGGCATGGGCCAGCGCGGGGTTCGCACCAAAGGCAAGCGCTAGGAAGGGCAGGGCGGTCAGGGCAAGGCGGGGCAGGGACATGGTTGGCTCCTGTAGAATTCTAAATTCTATCCTGATCGGCCAGCGGGCGGCAGGCAAGGGCTTTTGGCTGTGCTAACCTTTCTCTTCACGCGATTCCGGAACGCAAGCTGCATGTCATTTATTCATCTGCACACGCATTCAGCCTATTCGCTCTCGGAAGGCGCGATCAAGGTTGAAAAGCTCGCAGCACTTGCCGTGGCCGATGGCATGCCGGCGCTGGCGCTTACGGATACGGGCAATCTGTTTGGCGCTTTGGAATTCGCCGAAGCCTGCGCGAAGAAGGGCGTGCAGCCGATCATGGGCTGCCAATTGGGGCTTTCCCGCGCCAGCACGGATGCAGATCGCCCCGATGCGCACCGCCTGCAGCCTGATCCGCTGGTGGCACTCGCGCTCACGCCTAAGGGGCTCGATAATCTGCAACGCCTGTCATCGCGCGGCTTTTTGCGGGACGATGCCTCGGGCAGGCCAGCCGTATTGCTGGACCAACTCGCGGCGCATGCCGAGGGGCTTTTCCTTCTGACGGGCGGCACGCTTGGCCCAATTTCGCGCCTATTGCTGGAAGGGCAGAAACCCGCCGCAGAAAAGCTTCTCGCGCAGCTTAAGGAAGCTTTCCCGGATCGGTTGGCGGTAGAGCTCAACCGCCACGGGCAAGATTCGGAAGCGCGGCTGGAACCTGCCTTGCTGGCACTTGCCCATGCCGCGCGGCTGCCGATCATCGCCGCCAATGATGTCTATTTCGCCGCACCCGCCATGTATGAAGCGCATGATGCGCTGCTGTGCATCGCCGAAGGCCGCACCATGGCGGAACGCGACCGTCGGCGCGTGACGCCGGAGCATTGGTTCAAGCCGGCGGAAGCCATGCGCGCGCTTTTCGCGGATTTGCCCGATGCCTGCGACAATACGCTCGCCATAGCGCGCATGAGCGCGGTGATGACTGAAGCGCGGAAGCCCGAATTGCCGATCTGCCCCAAGGTGCAGGAAGGCAAGACGGAAGCTGAAACACTCCGCGCCATGGCCGAAGCCGGGCTTGAACAGCGCCTGGATGCCATGCGCCCCGCGCCGGATGAGGCAACCCGCGTGCAATATCGCGAACGCCTGGCCTATGAAATCGGCGTCATCGAGAAGATGGGTTTCCCAGGCTATTTCTTGATTGTTGCCGACTTCATCCAATGGGCGAAAGCGCAAACCCCGCCCATTCCAGTGGGGCCGGGGCGCGGTTCGGGCGCGGGTTCGGTCGCTGCCTGGGCGCTGCTGATCACGGACCTCGATCCCATCCGCTTCGGCTTGCTGTTTGAACGCTTCCTCAACCCCGAACGCGTTTCCATGACGGATTTCGAT
>CAMCHA010000201.1 GCA_945874515.1 Asaia bogorensis | reverse complement strand
TGGCGGCAATGGCTTTTCGTGGTGCTCAGCCGCAATTCACTCCCGGCCACGGAATTCTTCCGTATTCCATCGGATCGTGTGGTAGAATTGGGCGTGAAGGTAGCGATCTGAAACTTTATGACGGTTTTCCAGCTGCCAAACTATTTCTTTGGCCTGGATTGCAGAAAGGAGGTGCACATGGAACGGATACTGGTGACACTCTCCATGGTGGCGGGGCCGGGCTTTCCGCTTGGCTGCCAGGACCACCGCTATGAGATCGAATTGGCGCTGGATCCCGCGGGACAGGCCGATCCGGTAGCCTGGGCCGAGGACCCCGCGCCCTGGCGCGCGCGGCACTTCCACCCGGATGCGCCGCCTGAACTGGGTGATGTGCAATATGATGGCGATAATGGCTGGTTCATCCGCTTCAGCGGAAGCTTGGCTGAGCGCTTCGACGCGCCAGAGGCCCGTTTTGATCCCGGCACCAGCCCCATCCGGCCGGGCGAACATGTGACCATCACCGAAGTTGATGGTGGCGTGTATGATTACAGGATTGTTGGGGTGGGGGCTTTGTGAGGGGCCAGACTGCCCCTGCGTTAGGACCAGGGCCCTCCGTAAGACCCTGCCCGCACAGAATATCGGCAAGGCAGCACGCTTGGCGATGAGCACAGGCATTGGCGACGCGCCAAGTTTTTTCAGCAATACCGGCAGTTCTTTCGGCTCCATGCGGCGAGCAAGCTGTTGGTTCTTGCATGGGTGAATGATGAGGATACCAAGCGCGCCTATGAAAGTCGCGATGATGCGCATCGGGTATTTCGCCGCATGCTGGAAAGCAGCAAGCCGCCCGATGATTGGGCTGCCCTGCTGGCTGAGGCGCGGGCGGAGGGGGATAGGTTGCGGGAATTCGCGGCAGGCGTGCTTCGATGAGGCTTGCACTGGGGCAGCCTACCGTTGCCGGATTGGTGCTGACGCGCTCATGCAGCAGGTCCTCGACGTTCCGCAATCATAGCAAGTACCGGACCTACATCATCACCGCCGAGGGATGATCTCGGGCGACGTCCTGAAGTAACGGAAGATGTAGGGATTGCTCATGACCGAAAGGCTAGCGGCTCACGCTTCGGGCAAAAGCCGATTTTCCTCTGACACGGCCTCCTATGGTGCGATTCTACCAGATCAACCGAAAAATTGAGGTTCCTCACGACTTTCCACATGGTCTGCAAGAATTATGAAACGCATGCCACCAGCAGCACATCAATGCTTCAACACCCCCGTCTTCGTCAGCCCCATAGCCACGACCCAGCCGAGCACCACACCCACAAGCGCCCCGCCGGACGCGTGGATGAACCATGCGATGAAGCCTGATGCTACCCCGATTGCATCGCCCACCTGCTTGGCGAAGCCGAGCAGGCCGTATTCCGGCGCTTTCCAGCCCATCTCCGCCATTCCGTGCAGGATGATGCCACCGCCGACCCAGAGCATGGCCAGCATGCCGACGATGCTCAGCAGCTTGAGAAAGGGCGGCATACCCGTGACCAGCCCGCGGCCTATGGCACGAACAATGCCCACCCGGTTTTTCGCCAAATGCACGCCAAGGTCATCAGCCTTCACGATGAGGGCAACAGCGCCGTAGACCGCGACGGTCACAGCGATGCCGACGGCTGCCAGCACCATGGCCTTGTTGAGAAACGTCGGTGTTGTGATCTGGGCGAGCGTGATTGCCATAATCTCGGCTGAGAGGATCATGTCGGTGCGGATGGCGCTGGCGACTTTCTGGTCTTCGAGCGCTTTGGCGTCGAGCGACTCGTTGGGGGCGGGCGCTTGGTCGTCAGCCTCCGCATGCGGCGAAATCAGCGCATGCACTTTTTCATAGCCTTCGAAGCACAGAAAAAGCCCGCCGGCCATCAACAACGGTGTGATCGCCCATGGCGCGAAGAAGCTCAGCATCAGCGCGCCGGGCAGCAGAATCACCAACTTGTTCTTGATCGAGCCCCAGGCAATTTTGCCGATGATCGGCAGTTCGCGGTCGGAAGCAAATCCGACCACATAGCGCGGCGTCACAGCGGCATCATCAATGACAATGCCAGCGGCTTTCGATCCAGCCTTTACGGTCTGCGCTGCAATATCATCCAGTGACGAAGCCGCGACCTTGGTGATCGCCGCCACGTCATCCAGTAGCGCCAGAAGTCCGCCACTCATGATCGACCTGCCCCTTCAGAAGCCGGCGACGTCAAGCCGGGACGCACCTTGCGCCGCCGGTCCGATCGCCTCAGTCACATTAGGCCCAGGACCACCATCGCGGAAATGGATGACAATCGGATAAAAGCGGTCGCGCCCGAATGAGCGGTGCATGATCTCAACGCCGCCCGCTGCCTGACCGCACCTTTAATTGGCGAAGTTTAGCGGGTGATTCGGGATTAGCACCACCCCCAACAATTGCGCAACAGCGGCGGGGCAAAAACCAGGGTAATCGGCTTGAAGTGCTGTGGGATTGAATGAACCCGCTCTCGCGGGAGGGGGGTACGATTTGTTAATGCCGCGCTCGTGCAGCTGGTCCTCGACGTTCCGCAGTGACAGTGGGTATCGGACATACATCATCACTGCCAGGCGGATGATCTCGGGACTGGTCTTGCAGTACCGGAAGATGCGGGGATTGCTCATGCCCGGAAGGCACCAGATTAGACACCTTGTTTTGCTATCAAAAGGCTCTATTACCAGCGCAACCTACCAGATAGGTCACTCCCATAACTTCGCTCGGAGAGGAGGGGAAACCTCTCCAGGATGTAATTGCGTTGGCAGATGGACCGCCCCCTTCGCCTGCTCAAAGGCCAAATTCTAGCGACTATGTTTTGAGAACATGATCTCCAAACGCCAGAAGGACTTAAGCGTATGGAAAACGGTTTTAAATTTCACGGGATGGTGGAGCCAAGGGGAATCGAACCCCTGACCTCTTGAATGCCATTCAAGCGCTCTCCCAACTGAGCTATGGCCCCCCGGGGAAGAGGCGCGGTATTAGCGCCCAAGGAATGGTTCGGCAAGGGGGCCAACAGCATCTGAACGCATTTACCCGTGGCTCGTCCCTCGCTTGGGGTAGGTCCGGCAACTCTGTCTTTCCACGGCGCCATGGCCTAGGCTCGTGGCCATCTCCATGCTTGCGCCCCCGTGAAGGTGGTGCTAAGTGCCCGCCCTTGTTCAAATCCACAGTTTCGCTTGAGTGAAAGAGACCCGGCGCCATGGCCGTTCCGAAAAAGAAGACTTCGCCTTCCCGCCGCGGCATGCGTCGCAGTCATCATGCGCTTACCAGCTCTGCGCATCATGAATGCGCCAATTGCGGCGAATTGAAGCGCCCGCATCATGTCTGCTCCCATTGCGGCTATTATGATGGCCGTGAAGTGGTAGCGGCGGATCGCCTGAAGCCGGCCGTCCGGCTCTGATCCGGCGCATCCCAAGGCGCCGAGGCTCTCGAAGTGGCTGATATAGTGCCCGCTTTCTCCCTGGCGATTGATGCCATGGGCGGGGATGCGGCACCCGAAGTCGTGCTTGATGGTCTGGAATTGGCCGCCGAGCGGCATCCGGGCGCGCGTTTCTTGGTAGTGGGTGATGAAGCGCGGGTTGGTGGTGCTTTGGCACTGCGGAAGCGCGCCGCCAAGGCATGCAGCCTGCGCCATGCCCCCGAAGTCATTTCCGGTGATTTGAAGCCAACGGCGGCGTTGCGCATGCGTGGTTCTTCCATGCGTCTTGCTATCGATGCGGTGGCGGCTGGTGAAGCGGCGGGCATTGTTTCCGCCGGCAATACTGGGGCGCTGATGGCGCTGGCCAAGATCGTCATCAAGACCATGCCGGAAATTGATCGCCCGGCGCTGGCAGCGATTGGCCCTTCGGCGCGCGGCGATGTGGTGCTGCTGGACCTTGGCGCCAATGTGCAATGCGATGCGCGCAATTTGGTGGAATTCGCCATCATGGGCGATGCCTTTGCGCGTGTTGCGCTGGGACTGACACTGCCCAGTATCGGCTTGCTCAATGTCGGTAGTGAGGAATTGAAGGGCGATGACCGCGTGCGCGCCGCTGCCGAAATCCTGAGGGATTCCCATGTGGGCGCGCAATTCCGCGGCTTCATCGAAGGCCATGATATTGCCGCCGGCACGGTGGATGTGGTGGTGACGGATGGCTTTACCGGCAATGTCGCGCTGAAAACCGGCGAAGGTGCGCTGAAGCTGATGCGCGATTTGCTGCGCCAGGTCTTTACCAGCAGCGTGCCCGCACGGCTTGGCTATTTGCTGGCGCGGCCTGCCCTGGATCGGCTACGCGAATGGATGGATCCGCGCCGCTATAATGGCGCCATCCTGCTTGGGCTGAATGGCGTGGTGGTGAAATCCCATGGCGGGACCGATGCGCTGGGCTTCGCCCATGCCGTTGATGTTGCCATGGATATGGTGACGCATGGCTATAATGATCGCATTCGGGATGGATTTGAGCGGCTTGCCGGCCGCAACAGGCTGGCGCCTTCGCCATCTTGATGTAGCTTAGCGCCATGGTCATGCGTGCTTTGATCGCCGGTTGCGGCGGCTACCTTCCCCCTTTGCGGCTTTCCAATGATGAATTGGCGGCGCGGCACGGGCTTGAAACCTCTGACGTCTGGATTCAGGAACGCACGGGGATCAAGTTCCGCCATGTCGCGGCGGCTGACGAGGCGGCTTCTGATCTGGCTGCCGCCGCCGCGCGCGCTGCCTTGACCGATGCTGGTGTGCTGCCGGCGCAAGTGGATGGCATTATCGTCGCCACTACCACGCCCGATTCCGGCTTTCCCGCCACCGCAGCGCGCGTTCAGGCCAAGATCGGCGCTGGCCCCAGCTTTGCCTTTGACATCACAGCGGCTTGTACCGGTTTCATCTATGGGCTTTCCGTTGCTGAGGCGATGATGCGCGCGGGCCATGCCCGCCACGTGCTGGTGATCGGCGCTGAAGTTTATACCCGTATCCTGGACTGGACCGATCGCGGCACCTGCGTGTTGTTTGGCGACGGCGCCGGGGCCGTGCTGTTGAGCGCCGGAGAGGGTGCCGGCACCAATAAGGATCGCGGCCTGCTTTCGACCCATTTGCATGCCGATGGCCGCCATGGGGATATTCTGGCGGTCGAAGGCGGCGCCGGTTCCACCGGCGGCACGGGCGTGTTGCGCATGGCCGGTAAGGAGGTGTTCCGCCACGCTGTCTCCAAACTCGCGGCGGTGGTAGATGAGGCGCTGGTGGCCAATGGGCTGACGCATGCCGATATTGATTGGCTGGTGCCGCATCAGGCGAATCTTCGCATCATTGAAGCCATGGGCAAGAAATTGAATCTGCAACCGGGGCGTGTGGTGGTCACGGTGGACCGCCACGCCAATACCTCGGCTGCTTCCATTCCACTCGCGCTGGCGGAAGCGCGGGGCGATGGCCGGATCAAGAATGGCGATCTGCTTGTGATGGAAGCCATTGGCGGGGGGCTGACCTGGGGGTCGGCAATCGCACGTTTCTAAGAATTCACGTCCTGAGTGATTGACGCCGCCGCGGGAAGCCGGTTTGCTTTAAT
>CAMCHA010000200.1 GCA_945874515.1 Asaia bogorensis | reverse complement strand
GCCCCACTTCCCGCCTTGTCGCGGCGCCCCGCGGCGCCTAACTTCCGTTTTTCAAAATCCAGGAGGATGCCAACATGTTCAAGGGTTCCATGGTCGCGCTGATCACGCCCATGCGCGCGGATGGGTCCGTGGACGAAAAAGCCTTCGTGGAATTGGTGCAGTGGCAGATTACCGAGGGCACCGAAGGCTTGATCCCCGTTGGCACCACCGGCGAAAGCCCGACCCTTTCGCATGAGGAACACAAGCGCGTGGTGGAGCTGTGCGTGGAAGCCGCTGCCGGGCGCGTGCCCGTGATTGCCGGCACCGGCAGCAACAGCACATCCGAGGCGATTGAATTCACCCGCCACGCCAAGAAGGCCGGCGCCGATGCCTGCCTTGTCGTCACACCCTATTACAACAAGCCGACGCAAGAAGGCCTGTATCTGCATTTCAAGGCGATTGCCGATGCGGTGGACCTGCCCATGGTGATGTACAACATCCCCGGGCGCAGCGTGGTTGATATGAGCGTTGAGACCATGGCGCGGCTGGCCAAGCACCCGCATATCATCGGCGTGAAGGATGCGACCGCGAATCTCGTGCGGCCTTTGCATACGCGCCGCGCCTGCGGGGCGGATTTCGCGCAGCTTTCCGGCGAAGACCACACCGTGATTTCCTTCATGGCGGCTGGCGGGCATGGCTGCATCAGTGTCACCGCCAATGTCGCACCGCGGCTTTGCGCGGAAATGCACAAGGCCTGGCGCGCGGGGCGCGTGGATGAGGCGATGGAAATCCAGGACCGCCTGGTGCCTTTGCATGATGCGCTGTTTGCTGAGACCTCTCCGGGCCCGGTGAAATATGCGGCGAGCCTGCTGACCAAAAGCACCGATCACTGCCGCCTGCCGCTGGCCCCTGTGGGTGAGGCGAGCCGTGCGCGCGTGCGCGATGCCATGGTTTCAGTTGGCCTGTTGAACTGAAAGGGATGCGCCCGCGCGGTGGGCGCGTGAGATATGGCTGAACCGCGCAAGAAGGGGATGATTTCCCACGGGATCGCCGCGCAGAACCGCAAGGCGCGGTTTGACTACAAGATCTTGGAGACCATCGAAGCGGGGCTTGCGCTGGTGGGGCCTGAGGTGAAGTCCTTGCGTGCTGGTCGCGCCGCGCTGACCGAAGCCTGGGCCGGCGAACGCGATGGGGAGATGTGGCTGTTCAACGCCCATATCCCGGAATGGCAGGCGGGTTCATTCGTGGCGCGGTTCGAACCACGCCGGCCACGCAAGTTACTACTGCACAGTAAGCAAGCGCGTGAATTGATCGGCGCCATCGCGCGCGACGGGGCCACGATTGTGCCGCTGGATATTCATTTCAATGAACGTGGGCGGGCGAAGGTGTTGCTGGGGCTCGCTGAGGGCAAGAAGAACCACGACAAGCGTGCGGCGATTGCTGCGCGGGATTGGCAGCGGGATAAGGCGAGGTTGATGCGGGATAAGGGGTAGGCCGTCAGCCATCAATGACTTGACTATCAGTCAACAGAGGCGGGCAATGCTTCGAAAATTCTCGCGTTAGCCGCCTAAGCTAAATTTAGTTTTATAATTTTTTCAGCATCTTCCGACGATACGACCAATAAACAAGTTGCCGCCGTCAAAGGAGCCATATCCACTGATGGTCTTTGTATGGAAGGCACGTGATTGACTCACATCTACAGACCAAGTTTCCAACGATATTGCGTCACCCCTTCTGCCATTACAAAGAATTGAAAACGAATTTAGTTTCTCGCAGCGAATGCCTTCAAAGTGCTGCCCATTTGCCATTCTGATGGAACTTACCCCGTCGCTTATTGTCAAAAGAAAAACTCGACCACTAAATCCATCTGGCTCAATGCGATATGACGAGTCTGATCGCGCTGAAAAACCGGCAAACTCCCCCACGCGCCAGCATGACGCGATAGCCTCCCCGGATAAAATGATTCCTAGCATAAAAGCGCCAAAGAATGCTGCTTTCTGCAAAAACCAGCACGGCCTTTTATTCCAGTTCAAGCGCATCTACGGCTCCCAAAACCAACGAAGGTTACGCCTAGAGTTAAGTAATTATTTCAAGAAACGCAATTTTATTGTCGCCCCAGATGGGGCAGCTATAGGGATGACCTCCCCTACCCTTTCACCTGCGCCACCGTACTGATGGCCCCCGCTCCCCGCAACGCCGCGCGCTGTTCCGTCGAAAACCCAAAATTTCCCCAGCAATTCTTCCTCATGCTGATTGAGAAACGGGCTCGCCTTCAGCGCCGGCGCCGGCGCATCCGCAAAACGCAAAGGTGAGGATGGCAAGCACACGCGCCCAACCTTAGGATCGTCCATCCGTTGCCGCGCGATCCTCGCCTTCCAAATACCGCCGCAGCGCATCGCTGACAACAGTGTTCAGGTTGATCCCCCGGCGCCTCGCGTGAAGCATCGCGCGCCGATGAAGGTCGCGCCCGGGGCGCACGTTGAAGCTGCCCTTCAACGGCACATCGGGCTTACGGCCTTCAGCCTCGCAAAGCTCAAGATAATCATCCACGGCTTCCTGGAAGGCTGCCTTGATCCCTTTGGCGTCTTTGCCTTCGTAGCTTACCAGATCACGGATGAATTCAAGGCGACCGTGCAGCACCTCATCCTCATCGCTGTATTCGACCGATCCTAGATACCCTTTGTATTCCAGCATCGTGCTCATATCAGACCCCCTTCGGTCAGAACCCGCAGCACATCATCAATGACATACATTTTGACGATGTTGCCGGGGTGCGGCTTGTGCAAAGCAATGGTTGGCGCGGTGGCATGGACAAAGCGCCGGCGGGAACCGCCTGTCTTGCCCCTCACGGCCTCGGCATAGCCGAGACCTTCAAGCAGCTTGACCAGTTCATCCCAGGTAAAGTCTTTCGGCCTGCCCTTCAGCCGGGCCACCAGCTTGTCACGCCGGGTCATGCCACTTTGCCGCGCTAACCTTGTTTCAGGGGGGCATTATGCACATTCGGGCAGGAGATTGCAACCGTTTTTAGTTGCAAAGGGGCTTTTCAAGCCCTGCCCCCCTACCCCTTCACCTGCGCCGCCGAGCTAATCGCCCCCGCTTCCCGCAGCGCCGCGCGTTCTTCTGCGGAAAACCCGAAAATCCCACCCAGCACTTCTTCCTCATGTTGATTGAGAAAGGGGCTCGGCTTCAGCGCCGGCGCCGGCGCGTCCGTGAAGCGCAAAGGTGAGGATGGCAGGCACACGCGCCCAACCTCAGGGTGGTCCATCCAATGCAGCATGCCGCGTTCATGCATGCCGGCATCATTGATCACCTCATCCAAATCGCGCACAGGCGCAGCCGGCACGCCGAATTTGCGCGTGGCTGCCACGGCAACTTCCCGCGTCATGCCGGCAAGCCAGGCGGTCACCATCCCATCAACCTCCACCATGTTTTGCACGCGCGCGGGATTGGTTGAAAAACGCGCATCGCCCATCAAATCCTCGCGCCCCATGGCGCGCAGCAGGCGGTTCCAATGGTCTTCCTTGACCACAATGATCGCCAAATACCCATCACTCGTCGGATAGACATTATAGGGCGCCATCGCGAGCCCCGCATGGGAATTGCCCGTGCGCGGCGGGATCTTGCCGCGCAGCCCGCCGAAATGCATGCCAAGCGCGGAAGCCAAGCACGGATAAACCGTATCCTGCATGGCGATTTCAACAAAGCGCCCGCGCCCGGTGCGCTCACGATCAAACAGCGCCGTGATGGCGGCGGCGTAAAGATGCGTCCCCCCCAGAAAATCCACCACCGCCGGGCCGGATTTCACCGGCGGGCCATCAGGGAAGCCCGTGGTGTGCATGATGCCGGATGCCGCCTGCACGGTCAGGTCCATCGCCAACTTGTCGCGATCCGAACCCGAACGGCCATAGCCGGATGCCGCCGCATAGATCAGCCGCGGGTTGCGCTTGATCAGCGCTTCCTGCCCAAGGCCAAGTTTGTCCATTGCCCCCGGCGCGAAATTCTCAATCAGGATATCGGCGCGATCCACCATGGAAAGGAACAGCTCGCGCCCGGCTTCATTCTTGAAGTCAATCGAAATGCCAAGCTTGTTGGAATTCAGCATGGCCTGCGGCACGGAACCGCCGGAAACCATGGTACGGCGACGGAGCGATTCCCCGCCAGGCGGTTCGATCTTGATGACGGTGGCGCCCGCCATCGCCATCAGGAAGGAACAATAAGGCGCCTGGTAAATCTGCCCGAGATCGAGAACGAGAATCCCATCCAGCGGGCGATGCGGTTCCGCCATCCGGGATCAGACCTTGGAACCCAGAATGCGCCGGCCAATGGCGCTGCGATGCACCTCAGACGGGCCTTCATACACGCGCATCAGCCGCACCTGCTGGTGCATCAATTGCAAGGGAAGTTCCTTCGTCACGCCCATGGCGCCGAAGGTCTGCATGGCCTGGTCCAGGATATCCTGCGCCATTTCCGTGCCTTCCACCTTCAGCATGGATGCTTCCATGCGCACATCGGCGCCGGCATCAAGCTTGGCGGCCAAATCAGCCACCATCAGCTTGCAAGCATGCATGCGGGTTGCAGCTTCCGCGACCCACCATTGAATGGCCTGGCGGTCCGCAAGCCGCACGCCAAAGGTCACGCGGTTGCGTGCCTGATCCGCCATCATGTCCAAAGCACGGCGCGTCATGCCAACGCAACGCGCGCCCATTTGCAGGCGGCGGACATTCAGGCGGAGTTGCATGGGCGCATAGCCGCGGCCCAATTCGCCGAGCACCTGGCTTTCCGGCACACGGCAATCCTCGAACACCAATTCGTAGGTCTTGCGCCCGCCAATCATGGAAATTTCGCGTTCAATGATGAAGCCGGGCGTGCCCTTTTCCACGATGAAGGCGGTCACCCCTTCCTGGCGCTTACCTTCGCCGGTGCGCGCCATCAGGATGATGAAATCCGCGCGCGGCACATTGCTCACCCAAATCTTGCGGCCATTGATGACCCAATCATTGCCATCCTTCACCGCGCGCGTGGTCATGGCGGCGGGGTCACCGCCCGCGCCGGGTTCGGAAATGGCCATGGCGGAACGCGCCGTGCCTTCAGCGTAAGGCGCAAGATAACGCTCCCGCTGCATGGAATTGGCGACCAAGAGCATCATGTGCAGATTGGGGCTATCGGGCGGGATGACGAAGGGCACGCAGGCGCGGCCCAATTCTTCTTCCGCGGCCGCAAGCGCGCTGAGTGATAGATTGGCACCGCCGAATTCCTCCGGCACATCAAGCCCCCAAAGGCCCAATTCCTTGCAGCGCGCGAGTAGCCGCGTTTCTTCTTCTTCCGAAAGCTTAAAGCCCTTGCCTTCGGCTTCCCGCTTTAGAATCGCGGGCTCCAGCGGGATAAGTTCCTTATCCACGAAGCGCGCAACCAGGTCTTGCAGCATGCGCGTTTCTTCGGTGGGGGCGAAGGGCAAAGGGTTATGGTCCATGGTGGCTGTTTCCTTGTTCTGATACGCAAAGCATCACCAGCGGGGCGATGCGTCAAGGCGCGAAATGTCAGAATATCGCGCTGAAGGGCAGGACTGTCACGCGATCCCCGGGGCTGACCG
>CAMCHA010000199.1 GCA_945874515.1 Asaia bogorensis | reverse complement strand
TTCCATCCGCGTGGGGGAGGGGTTCGGGATTTGCACCGTGATTGCCGCATTGGCGCCTTGCTGCCAGCGCTGCGCGAGTTGGCTGACCGCCGCCTGCCCCGCCACCGCACAGGCGGCGAATAGCGCCATGGCGGCGATCAACGCCACCAGCAGCCGATCCGCCAGCGCGCCGCGCAGGCCAATCGGGTCCCCCCTGCCGCCGGCTTCACGGCGCATCAATGATGCGGCCTTCTGACAGGGTGATGACGCGCGCCGGGTGACGCGCGGGCAAATCCTCAGAATGCGTGGCGACCACAATTGCCGTGCCCAGCCGGTTCATTTCAGCAAACAGCGCAATCAGTCGGCGCGCTTCAAACACATCCAATTCCGAAGTCGGTTCATCGGCGATCAGCAGGGCAGGGCGCGTGATGATGGCGCGCGCGATGGCGATGCGCTGCTGTTCGCCGCCGGAAAGCTCGGCCGGGCCACGCCCCGCCTTTTTCGCAAGGCCCAGCCAATCCAGGATTTCGTTCACATCAAGCCTGACCGCTGCCTCTGCCCGGCCCGCGAGGCGTAGCGGCAGCGCCACATTATCCCAGGCGGAAAGATGCGGCAGCAGGCGAAATTCCTGATGCACCACGCCAATCTTGCGCCTGAGCGCCGGCAGCGCCGCCCGTTCGGCCTGCCCAATATCGGTCCCCAGCACCGAAACCACGCCGCTTGTTGGCCTGATGGCGGCCTGCATGAGCCTAAGCACCGAGCTTTTCCCCGCCCCGGAAGGCCCAAGCAGCCAGGTAAAGCTACCTTCCCCCAGCGCGAAGGAGACATCGCGCAAGGCTGCCTGCCCCGGGTGACCCTGGGCAGTTGGATAGGCCAGCGCGACGCGCCCGAATCTCACCATAAGGCTTGTTTCGCATGGCAAGGGCTTCGGGCTCAATCTTTCGCTTGCCGAGAAGCCGGCAGTAACGGAAAATAGGGGTATGCAGATTGAATGCCCTTCTTGCAGCGCGGGCTTTGAGGTGCCGGAGCGCATGCTGCGCGACCGCACCCGCCCGCTGCGCTGTAGCCAGTGCCGGACGGTATTCCCGATGCCGGAGCTGCCCGCGCCTGAGCCGGAGCCCGTGGCATGGCGTGCCCCGGAGCCCCCGCCACCACGGGTAGTGGAGGAACCACCCCCCGCCCCGGTGATTGAGGAATTGCTGCCCGAGCCTGAGCCAGCAGACGAAACCCTGCCCGAAGCCGCGAATGAGGCTTCATCACGCCGGTTGCGCGCGGCTTGGGCGGCTTCCATTGCGCTGCTGATCGGCGGCGGGCTTACGGCCATCATCAAGCGCGATGTGGTGATGGAAGCCTGGCCGCCGGCGGCGCGCCTATTCGCCGCGCTTGGCTTGAGCTGAACGGCAAAAGGTGAAGGAGAGCACAATGACCCGTGAGGAATTTGAAGCCGAGCTGAAGCGCGATGGCTATGGGGTGTTTTATGGTGGTTTCCGCGCCAATGAGGAAAACCCCGAACATGGCCATGATTGGGATGCCAGGCTGATGGTGATTGGCGGTGAGATCACCATCACGCGCGATGGCAAGGCCGAGATTTTTCGGCAGGGTGATACCTGCGCGGTACCGGCAAATTACCCGCATGCTGAGAAAGTTGGGCCACAGGGTGTGGCGCTGATTGCGGGGCGGAAGGCTGTTTGAGGGGCAGGGATTTTCGCGAAGTTTTTTATGTAGGGTTGGAGCGGGCGGGGGGAATCGAACCCCCGACATTCAGCTTGGGAAGCTGACGTTCTACCGCTGAACTACGCCCGCGCCGTTTGGGTGATATACCCGCCAGCGTGGGGTTAGGGCAAGCTCAACCCTGATCAACCGCATCCCGCGCCGCCGTCGCCAGCGCATCGGCGCGTTCATTCATGGGGTCCCCGGCATGGCCGCGCACCCAGCGCCATTCAATCTCATGCGGTTTGGCGGCGGCCAGAATGCCCTGCCACAAATCCAAATTCTTCACCGGCTCCTTCGCCGCATTGCGCCAATTGGCGCGCACCCAGCCATGGATCCAGCGGCTGATGCCGTTCCGCAGATATTCGCTATCCGTATGCAAAGCCACGCGGCAGGGTTTTTTCAGCACCTCAAGTGCCTTGAGTGCCGCGGTCAGTTCCATGCGGTTATTGGTGGTCTCGGCCTCATTCCCTGAAAGTTCCCGCTCATGCTCGCCAAAGCGCAGAATGGCGGCCCAGCCGCCGGCGCCGGGGTTGGGTTTGCAGCCGCCATCGGTCCAAATCTCGACCAAGGGGCGCGGGTCGGCGCTGCCAGTCACAGCCCAAAGGCCGAAAGCGTTTCGGCGCCGCTGAAAAATCTCAGCTTGCGCAGATATTCGACCGGGTCCTTCCGGGTCACCAGCGCGCCTTCGGGCGTGTGGGTCCAGTCATAAAGCCGGGTCAGCAGAAAGCGCAGCGCCGCACCGCGGCACAGCACGGGCAGGGCGGCCAATTCAGCTTCGGACAATGGGCGAATGGCGCGATAGGCGCCAAGCATGGCGCGCGCGCGGGTTACGTTGAAGGAATAATCCGGCTCAAAGCACCAGGCATTCAGGCAGACAGCGATGTCATAGGCGAAAAGATCCGTGCAGGCGAAATAGAAATCAATCACGCCGGACATGCGCGGCTGGCCATCGGCGCCCGGCAGGAAAAAGGCATTGTCGGGGAATAGGTCCGCGTGGATTTGCCCGATCGGCAGGCTGCCCTCGGCTGGCCAGGCGGCCAGAATGCCGGCAAGGGCAGCGTCCAGTTCCGCAATCAGGCCTGGCTGCACCTCATCACCCCGTGCGCGGCAGCCATCCAGCAAGGGCGCCCAGCCCTTGGGGCCGAGCGCATTGGGCCGGCTGAGCGCAAACCCTGCTCCAGCCAAATGCATTTCCGCCATTGCCTTGCCGAGTGGCGCGCAGTGTTCTGGCCGCACGCGGCGCGGCCAAACGCCAGGCAGGAAGGTGACAATCGCCGCCGGCCGCCCCGCCAATTCCCGCAAGGCCGCGCCATCCTGCCCATGCACCGGCGTGGGGCAAGCCATGCCGCGGGACGCCAAATGTTCCATCAGGCCGAGGAAATAGGGAAGCTCAGCAGGGTCCACGCGCTTTTCATACAGCGTCAGGATGAAATCGCCCGCTTCGGTTTTCACCGCGTAGTTGGAATTCTCGACACCCTCCGCAATGCCGCGAAAGGCCAGCAATTCACCAAGCGCATAATCGGCCAGGAAGGCGCGCAACGCCTCATCCGAAACCTCAGTATAGACAGCCATTATTGGGCGGCGAGCCCGCGCGGAAGGCGGAAGGTGATCTGTTCCACTGCCACCACCACTTCCTCGATTTCCAGAGTGTAGGCTTCACGAAGCCGCGCGATCACTTCTTCCACCAGCACTTCGGGCGCGCTGGCGCCGGCGGTCACACCCACGGTCTTGCAGCCCTGCACAAGAGAAAGATCAAGATCAGCGCCGCGCTGCACCATCACGGCGCGGCCGGCGCCGCTGCGTTCCGCTACTTCGCGCAGGCGCTGGCTGTTCGATGAATTGGGCGCGCCCACCACCACCACCAGATCGGACCGCGCGGCAATCGCCTTCACCGCTGCCTGGCGATTCGTAGTGGCGTAGCAGATATCTTCCTTGGCGGGGCCTCGGATTTCGGGGAAGCGCTGTTGCAGGATGCCGATGATTTCTGCCGTATCATCCACCGAAAGCGTGGTCTGTGTCGTGAAGGCAAGCGTCGCACCTTCAGGCGGTATCACGCTGCGCGCATCATCCGCATCCTGCACCAAAGTCACAGCACCTTCGGGCAATTGGCCCATGGTACCGATCACTTCCGGGTGGCCGGCATGGCCAATCAGGAAAAGGTGGCGGCCATGTTCATGATGGTGTTCGGCTTCACGATGCACCTTGCTGACTAGCGGGCAGGTCGCGTCGAGTGCGAACATCATGCGCTGTGCGGCTTCGGCCGGGACGGATTTCGGCACGCCATGGGCGGAAAACACCACGGGCTGGCCGTCATTTGGGATTTCGCTGAGCTCCTCCACGAACACCGCGCCCTGTTTTTCAAGGCTTTCAACCACGAAGCGGTTATGGACGATTTCATGGCGCACATAGACCGGGGCGCCGTGGCGTTTCAGCGCTTCCTCCACAATCTTGATGGCGCGGTCCACGCCGGCGCAAAAGCCTCGCGGGCCAGCGAGCAGAAGGTTCAGGGGCGGCTTGGCAGAGGCCATGGGCGCGGGGTCCATCCAAGGGGGTCGGCCACGGGTTGCGGCGCGACGTGAAGAATGGTCAGAGTAGCCCGCAGCCCGTTCGGGTCAAAGGGGGTTTCGGCATGTGGCGCTTCGGGGTTCTGGTTCTGGCGGGGCTGGTCGCGGCTTGTGGCTCGTCCACCAAGGAAACCGTCCTGGCACCCTGCCCAAGGGTGACGATTCTGGCGGATGGGGCGGATGTCACTCGCTTCCGGCCCGGCGCGCCGCAGGATTTGGCTGCGATGCTGGTGGATGGCCGCATCGCGGGGGTGAATGCATCGTGTGATTACGTCCGGGGCGGCGGGGTCGAGGTGAAGGTCTCGGTCCTGATGGATGTGGAACGCGGCCCCGCCGCGCGCGGCAATCGTGCGGAATTCCCCTGGTTCCTGGCGGTGACCAGCGGTGATGATCGCCAATTGGTCCAGCGCAAGGACGCTCTACTTTTAGCGAATTTTGAGGGCAATCAGACCCGCGCCCGGGTAGCCACGGCACCGGAGACCATCATCTTCCCAGCCGGCCGCAGCCCGGCGGAATTCCGCGTGCGGGTTTCCTTCGCCCTGAATGCTGAGGAGTTGGACCGCAACCGCCGTCGCGGGCCGCGCTAAATTTTGCCCCGAAGCTGCCGGGGCATCTTGTCTCACCCCGCGCTGTTACATACATCTTGCCCGTGAACACCGCGCCCCTTCGGGTGCGGCTTCCTGCAACCCCATCCGCGGTGGCGCTCGGCCACCGTTTTAGCATTAGGGGGTCGCCGTGGTGCCATGCTGGGCCGCCGCGATCCGCCGTAGAGGAGAATTCGGATGAGTAAGGTTATCGGTATCGACCTTGGCACCACCAATTCCTGCGTCGCCATTCTTGAAGGCAAGGATGTGCGCGTCATTGAAAACGCCGAAGGTGCACGCACCACGCCTTCGATGATCGCGTTTGCGAAGAATGGCGAAAGGCTGGTCGGGCAATCGGCGAAGCGCCAGGCCGTCACCAACCCCATGGGCACGCTTTATGCGGTGAAGCGCCTGATTGGCCGCCGCTTTGATGACCCGATGGTGCAAAAAGATATCGGGCTTGCTCCGTTCACGATCACCAAGGCCCCCAATGGCGATGCCTGGGTTGAGGTAGACGGCAAAACCTACGCGCCGCAGCAAATCAGCGCCATGGTGCTGACCAAAATGAAGGAAACCGCCGAAGCCCATTTGGGTGAGAAGGTTTCCCAGGCCGTGATTACTGTTCCGGCCTATTTCAATGACGCCCAGCGCCAAGCCACCAAGGAAGCCGGCACCGTTGCCGGGCTTGAAGTGCTGCGCATCATCAATGAACCGACCGCCGCCGCGCTGGCCTACGG
>CAMCHA010000198.1 GCA_945874515.1 Asaia bogorensis | reverse complement strand
GCACCTGGTGATCCGATCAACGCCATCGTGCCGCCCGATGCGCCGGGCGATGTGGTGGAACAGGTGCGGCGCGATTACGGGCTGGATAAACCACTGCCCGTCCAATTCGGGCTTTGGTTGCTGAAAGTGGTGCAGGGCGATCTTGGGCGGTCACTCGCTTCCGGCCGGCCGGTCTGGTCTGATCTTTCAAGCGCCATCGGCAATACGCTGATGCTGGCAGCTTCCGCTTCCCTGCTGGGTTTCATCCTTGGCTGCGTGCTGGGTGGGCTTGCTGGCACCTTCCGCGGTTCCTGGGTTGATCGTGCGGCGGTGACGCTGGCGGTCGGCGGGGTTTCCGTGCCGCATTATTGGCTTGGCATGGTGATGGTGGTGATTTTCTCCGTCCAATTGAATTGGCTGCCGGCCATGGGCGCGGGGCCGGGCGGGTCTTCCGACTGGGTATGGAATTGGGAGCATATCAAGCACCTGATCCTGCCAACCGTGACGCTTTGCGTGATTCCCATGGGGATAATCACGCGCACGGTGCGCGGCATTATTGCTGAAATCATGAACCAGGAATTTGTGACCGCGCTGCGCGGCAAGGGGCTGACGCGGCGCGGCGTGTTCCTGCATGTGGTGAAGAATGCCGCCCCCACCGCGCTTGCGGTGATGGGCTTGCAGCTTGGCTATCTCATGGGCGGTTCGATTCTGGTTGAGACCGTATTCTCCTGGCCCGGCACCGGGCTTTTGCTGAACAACGCCATCTTTCAGCGGGACTTGCCGGTGCTGCAAGGGACCATTCTGGTGCTGGCCATGTTTTTCGTCGGACTCAATCTTCTGGTGGATCTGATGCAAACCGCGCTTGATCCGCGCATCAAGCGGGGCTGAGGCCATGTCCAATAGCGCGACCACCCCATCGGCAGCGGAAGCTGAACTCGCGGTCCAGGCGCGGCAGGCCGCAGAAAGCTCTACCGGCTATTGGGCTGGTGTCTGGAAACGCGTGCGGCGTGACCCGGTGACCATCTTCTGTGCATCGGTCTTGTTGCTGATGCTGCTCGCATTTGTCTTCGCGTCGCTGATTGCGCCGCATGACCCTTATCAGGGCAGCATGATCCGGCGGCTGCGCCCCGTCGGGACGCCGAACTACATTCTGGGTACGGATGAGCTTGGCCGCGATATGCTGACGCGCCTTTTGTATGGCGGGCGGCTTTCCTGGTTCATGGGTATCACGCCTGTCGCGCTGGCTTTTGTGATTGGCACCGTGCTGGGCGTGCTGGCGGGTTATGCCGGCGGCAAGACCAATATGGCCATCATGCGCGTGACAGATGTATTCTACGCCTTCCCATCCGTGCTGCTGGCGGTGGCGATCTCAGGTGCGCTTGGCGCGGGGATTATCAACGCAATTCTGGCGCTGACCTTGGTCTTCATCCCACCCATCATCCGGGTCGCGGAAACCGTGACCACGGGCGTGCGCAATCTTGATTTCGTGGATGCGGCGCGCGCATCTGGGGCCAATGCCTTCACCATTGTGCGCGTGCATGTGTTGGGCAATGTGCTGGGGCCGATCTTTGTTTATGCGACATCGCTGATCAGCGTATCGATGATTTTGGCCTCTGGCCTTTCCTTCCTTGGGCTTGGCACCAAGCCGCCTGAGCCGGAATGGGGGCTGATGCTGAATACGCTCCGCACCGCGATTTATGTGCAGCCTTGGGTCGCGATCCTGCCGGGGATCTGCATTTTCGTGACCTCCATCTGCTTTAACCTTGTCAGCGATGGGCTGCGCCAGGCGATGGATGTGAAGGGGTGAATTAGCCGACAGGCGGCGGCTACTCGGCCAGGTTCGGCACCTTGCCGGGCCGGCCCAGCAGCCAGCCCTGCATGGCGTCACAGCCGGCCTTTTCCAGGGCGCGGAGTTGCGCCAGCGTTTCCACGCTTTTCGCCACCACAATCGTGCCCAGCGCGTGGGCGGTTTCCACCTGACCGGTGGTGAGCGCAAGCGCCCGGCGTGCCGAGAGGGCTTCCCCATCCAGCCCGGCACAAAGGCTTGGGTGCAACTTCACCATGGGGAAGGGAATGGCGCGCAAGGCCAGGATGGTGCCGCGCGCCACACCGAAATCATCGAGCGCCGCCACAACGCCAAGCCCGCGCAGCCCGGCTGCAAGATTGGCCGCCGCATCATGCCAGAGGGAGACCGCATTGGCCGGCATTTCCACCACCATACTGCGCGGGTCCGTACCGGCATCATAAAGCGCGCGACGCATCAAAGCGGTGCCGTCGCCGCGCAAAAACGCCTCGGCGGTGATATTCACGGAGATATAAGGGGCGGAACGCGGCCAACGCGCCCTGATCCGGCAGGCCTCATTGAAAACCCAGGCATCCAGCGCGGCCGCCATGCCGGCCTGCGTCGCGGCATTAACCGTTTCCATGGCCAGGATGGGGCCAAGATCGGGGTGGACCCAGCGCAGCAGCGCCTCATAGCCCACGGTTTCCAGGCCATTGGCGCTGCACACGGGCTGCAGATCAAGCCTGAGGCCGGCGCCATCATTGGCCAAAGCCTCAGCGATGCCCTGGCGGAGTTCCGCCGGCGAATGGGCAAGCTCCAGCCCCGCCGCCGCCCGATCGCCCTGACTGCCAAACCCACCGCTCATGCCCGCGCCCTCAATCACTTGAGGGCGCATTAAACACCGGAACTGCTTACGGGCTGGTTACCAGCCGCGCGGGAAGTGCAAGCGGTTCAGCCGACGATTTCGTTGCCAGCGAAGAAATAGGCGATTTCGATGGCGGCATTCTCGGCGCTGTCGGACCCATGGACCGAATTCGCTTCAATGTTTTCGGCAAAAAGCTTGCGGATGGTGCCAGGGGCGGCATTGGCGGGGTTGGTCGCACCCATCAATTCGCGGTTACGGGCGACCGCGTTCTCACCTTCCAGCACCTGCACCACGACGGGGCCGGAGATCATGAAAGACACCAAATCCTTAAAGAACGGGCGTTCACGATGCACGCCATAGAAGCTTTCGGCCTGCGCCGGGGACATATGGATGCGCTTTTGCGCGACAATGCGCAGCCCCGCTTCTTCGAACACCGCATTGATCTTGCCGGTCAGGTTCCGGCGCGTGGCGTCTGGCTTGATGATGCTGAAGGTGTGTTCGATGGCCATGATGGCAAACCCCTGAATGTCTGGAAAAGGAACCGGGCGGATAGGCGGGATGGGCCGCTTGCGCAAGCCCCGCCTATGCTTCGCGGTGCGCGGCGATGAGGAATTCCTTATTCCCCTCAGGCCCCGTGATGGGGCTTTCGGTCATGCCGAGCACCTGCCAGCCGGGCAGCGCCGCCCACCATTCAGCGATCATGGCGCAGATGCTGCGATGGAGCGCTGGGTCGCGCACCACGCCGCCCTTGCCGACTTGGCCGGGCCCCGCTTCGAACTGTGGTTTTATCAATGCCACCGTAAAGGCGCCCGGCGCACAAAGCGCCAGTGGCGCGGGTAGGATGGTCCGCAGCCCAATGAAGGACGCATCGCAGACCAAGGCGCCAATGGCCTCTGGGATGGCGGTTGCATCCAAATAGCGCGCATTGGTCTTTTCCAGCACCACCACGCGCGGGTCCTGGCGCAACTTCCAGGCCAATTGGCCATGCCCGACATCCACCGCATAAACCCTTGCCGCGCCATGCTGCAGCAGCACATCGGTAAAGCCCCCGGTGGAGGCGCCAAGGTCAAGGCAAACCCGCCCTTCCGGGTTCAGCCCGAAATGTGTGAGCGCATGCGCTAGCTTTAGCCCTCCGCGGGAGACCCAAGGATGGTCCTGACCGCGCACTTCAATCGGCGCGCCATCGGCCAGCAGATCCCCCGCTTTTTCCACCCGCTTGGTATCGCTGAACACCTTGCCGGCCAGGATCAGCGCCTGCGCCCGGGCGCGGCTTTCCGCAAGGCCAAGCGCCACCAGCAATAGATCGGCGCGCTGTTTTGGCGGGCGGGTCATTAGATCAGCGTTCCTTTAGCGGCATTTGGAAGGAAAAGATTGGCACAGAGCGCTAATGGCTGATAGCTAAACACATTATCGAGATATGAAAGCCGGAATTGATGTTCGAAAAACTGGCCTCCATCGCCCTACCCAGCCCGCATTTGCGCCTGAAGCATTGCCGCCATGGTGTCATGCTTTACAGCGCGCGCGACAAGTATGTTGGGGGATCGCTTGATCGTTATGGCGAGTTTTCCGAGCTTGAGGCGCAGCTTTTCTCTGGCCTGATCAAGCCTGGTATGATGGTCCTGGAAATTGGCGCGAATATCGGCGCGCATACCGTGCATCTTGCCAAATTGGTCGGTGAGAATGGCGGGGTTGTCGCGTTTGAAGCTCAGCGCGTGATCTTTCAGATCCTCTGCGCCAATCTGGCCTTGAACGGCATTGAAAATACGGATGCCAAATGCCTGGCTGTCGGCGCCACAGCGGGGGAGATCACGGCGCCACGCGTGGATTATCGCGGTGACAATACTTTTGGCGCCATTGAACTCGGCGGCGATGATGGCGATGTGGTCGCAATGATCGCCATTGACAATCTGATGCTGCCCGCCTGCCACATGATCAAGATTGGCGTTGAAGGTATGGAAAAGCAGGTACTGGATGGGGCGCGCCAGACAATTACGCGCTTCCGGCCGTATCTCTATGTCGAGGATGATCGGACAGATAAACACGCTGAACTGATCGCGACCCTGATGGATCTTAAATACCGCATATGGTGGCATATGCCCTGGCTATATAACCCAGGAAACCTGGCTGGCGACAGCGAAAATCTCTTTCCCGGAATCGCCTCCTTCAATCTGATTTGCATTCCGCGTGAGGCCGCGCCCGATGACATCGCAGGTGGGGTTGAAGTGAAAACTGCCTCCGACCCGCATCCGTTACAGCGTTAGGATGTGATCCGCCGCGGCGGATCACATGAACACGTCAGCCCTTACTCAACGCCGAGTAACTCAACTTCAAAGAGCAAGGTCGCATTGGGCGGAATGACACCACCCGCGCCGCGCGCGCCATAGCCGAGCTCCGGCGGGATGATCAGCGTGCGCTGCCCGCCCACCTTCATGCCGGCAAAACCTTGATCCCAGCCGCCAATCACATGGCCGGCACCAAGCATGAAGGAAAAGGGTTCAGCGCGGTCGCGCGAACTGTCGAATTTGCGTCCCTTGTTTTCCGGTGCTGCGGCATCGAACAGCCAGCCTGTGTAATGCACCGTGATATGCTGCCCCGCCGTGGCTTCGGCCCCGGTGCCGAGTTTCGTGTCGATCATGGTCTTCTCCTGTCGTGATGCGGCTTCCCTGAAGCGCTACGTGCCAAAAAGCAAGGCCCGGAAGCCGAAGCCTCCGGGCCTGATAGCTTGTGCCGAAAGGCGGCTTATTCGGCCGCCTGATCCAGCTTTTCCAGAACCCGCGGCGGCGACATGGGCAGCGCGTAGAAGCGCTTATGCGTCGCGCGATACATGGCGTTGGAAATGGCACCCAGTGGCGGCACCAGCGGCACTTCACCCACGCCACGCACGCCTTGCGGGTGCTTGGGGTTCGGGATTTCCAGCATCACCGCATCCAGCATCGGCAGATCCGAACAGACCGGC
>CAMCHA010000197.1 GCA_945874515.1 Asaia bogorensis | reverse complement strand
ACCAATCCGGAGCATGCGCTGGTTTGCGGCGCGCCGGCGACTGTCGCCGCCCGCATGGCGGAAATTGAAGCAACTGGCGTGGGTGGCGTGATCTGTTCCTTCCGCTTGGGGCCAATGAGCGCGGAGGTGACCAATAATTCCATCCGGCTCTTCATGGAACAGGTGGCGCCACGCTTCGCGGGGCACATGCGACAAGCGGCGGAATAGGCGGGCGAAGATCCGGGCAATCGCCTAGTAAGCATAAACGGGGGCGACATGCGTTTCAGGAATAAGGTTGCGCTGATCATTTCCGCCGAAGGCGTGCGGGGCAGACTTATAATGCTCATGTGCATTTCGTTTCTTATTCTTGGCTGCGAGGACAATAGTCCACGTCTATCTCATCGAGGTGCACCGCAGGGAGCTAGCTTTAGTTGTTTTGATCCTGGATTTGTGATTTTCTCAGGCACACGTTTTAAGGAAGGTAGTACCGAAATGCTGCCAACAGAGGACGCATTTCGCAAGGAATTTGAGTGGCTATTAAAATCGCCAGAGCGTGATCGAGGCATTATTGTTATCGAAGGCCATGTGGATCACCATGAGGCGGATACAATGGATGGGAAAAATCTTTCCCTCCGACGGGCTGAGGTAGTTGCCGATAAGTTCGCGGCGCTGGGCCTAGACAGAAGATCCCTTGTGCCGGTCGGGCGCGGGGATTCCATTCCCCACCAAATTTATTACCCACCAGGATCAAGGGTACAGCCAGGAAACCGACGTGCCTCTTTCAACCCAACACGTTTCAATCGAACCTGTGATGAATACCTTCTTCTTCAAGATGCATTCTTCTACTTGCAGAATTGTCGCGGAATGCAGAGCGGTTTGATCGGGCGGGCCAGCACGCGCGACCTGTGTGAGAGGGCAATTCGAAATGTACCGGAAGGTCTCCGGGAAATCGTAAGGTCTGGTAGGATAGGAACGCCCCAATGAGGCGGTATCGCTTGAGGTCCATGCGTGCTGCGGCGTCCAACAACTCCATCCGGCTCTTCATGGAACAGGTGGCGCCACGCTTCGCGGGGCGCATGCGGCAGGCGGCGGAATAGGCGCGGGCGAAGGGGTTACGCCCGCGCGGGCAAGTGCATTTCTGGCTTGCCTAATGCTGCCAGCGCCGTTGCCACAATTTGCGGCGCATTCAGCCCTGCCTGATCATATTGCTTGCGCGGCGCTTCGTGATCAATGAATACATCCGGCAGGCACATGGGGCGGATTTTCAGCCCGCGATCCAAAAGGCCACGCGTCGCCAAATGATGCATGACAAGCCCGCTGAAGCCGAGCATGGAGCCTTCCTCGATCGTGATCAGCACTTCATGCTCACGCGCAAGCCGTTCCACCAAAGCGGTATCAAGCGGCTTGGCAAAGCGCGCATCGGCGACCGTGCAGGAAAGCCCATGCGTTGCCAATTCATCAGCTGCCTTCAGGCATTCCTGCAAGCGCGCGCCATAGGACAGAATGGCAATAGCAGTGCCTTCGCGCAGCACGTGGCCCTTGCCAATTTCCAGCACTGAACCGCGCTTGGGCAATTCTAAGCCAAAGCCCTCGCCGCGCGGATAGCGCAGCCCGCTTGGCCGATCATCAATCGCGGCACTGGTCGCGACCATATGCATCAGCTCCACCTCATCGGCGGCGGCCATCAGCACCATATTGGGCAGGCAACCGAGATAGGCGATATCGAAAGACCCCGCATGGGTCGCGCCATCCGCGCCCACCAACCCGGCGCGATCCATGGCGAAGCGCACGGGCAGGGATTGCAGCGCCACATCATGCATGATCTGGTCATAGGCGCGTTGCAAAAAGGTAGAATAAATCGCGCAAAAGGGCTTCAGCCCTTCGGTCGCAAGCCCAGCCGCGAAAGTCACCGCATGTTGTTCGGCAATGCCAACATCAAAACTCCGGCGCGGGAATTTCTTCGCAAACAGGTCAAGCCCCGTGCCGGTTGGCATGGCGGCATTGATGGCGACGATGCCCTCATCTGCCTCAGCCTCCGCGATCAGCGCATTGGCGAAGACCTTGGTGAAGGAAGGCGGGCCAGGCGGTGCCTTGGCTTGTTCGCCGGTGATGACATTGAACTTCACGACGCCGTGATATTTGTCGGGCGAGGATTCCGCCGGCGCATAGCCCTTACCCTTTTGCGTCACCACATGCAGCAAGATCGGGCCTTGGTGATCCGTATCGCGCAGATTGCGCAGAATGGGCAGCAAATGGTCCAGATCATGCCCATCCACGGGACCGACATAATAGAAGCCAAGCTCTTCAAACAGTGTGCCGCCGGTCAGCAGCCCGCGCGCATATTCATCGGCGCGCCGCGCGGCGCGCTCCAATGGTGCGGGAAAGCGCTTGGCCAGCCGCGCCATCATGTCACGGAGCGAAAGGAAGGGGCGCGATGAAATCAGCTTCGACAGATAAGCACTCATCGCACCAACAGGCGGCGCGATGGACATGTCATTATCGTTCAGGATGACAATAAGGTTCGCCTTGGACGCGCCGGCATTGTTCATGGCTTCATAGGCCATGCCCGCACTCATGGCCCCATCGCCGATCACGGAAATTACATGGCGATCCTTACCCTGCAACTGGCTTCCAATCGCCATGCCAAGGCCTGCGGAAATGCTGGTCGAAGAATGCGCGGCACCGAAGGGGTCGTATTCGCTCTCACTCCGTTTGGTGAAGCCGGAAAGCCCGCCGCCTTGGCGCAGCGTGCGAATGCGATCCCGCCGTCCGGTCAAAATCTTATGCGGATAGGCCTGGTGCCCGACATCCCAGATCAGCCGGTCATGCGGTGTGTCGAAAATCGCGTGTACCGCGACGGTCAATTCCACCACCCCAAGCGATGCACCAAGATGCCCGCCGGTGACGGAAACCGCGTCAATGGTCTCGGCGCGCAATTCTTCGGCCAGGCGCTTCAATTGTTCGCCCGAGAAATTCCGCATATCGCTTGGGATCGTGATACGATCAAGCAGCGGTGTGACAGGACGGTTCATTTAGCTTCTCCGCGCGATTGTATAATCGGCCAGCGCACGCAAATGCGCCGCTGTTTCCCCAAAAGCATCCAGATGATCTTGCGCCTGGGCGGCAAGCCGTTCCGCTTGCAGCCTGGCGCGTTCAAGTCCCAAAAGCCCGACCAAAGTGGCCTTGCCTGCATCGGCATCCTTGCCGGTGCGCTTGCCGGTTTCCTCGGCTGATGCGGTGGCATCCAGCACATCATCAGCAATCTGAAACGCAGCGCCCATATCACGGCCATAGGCGGAGAGCGCATGGCGCAGCTGGATAGGTGCTTTGCCCAGAATGGCACCGGCTTCGGCAGAAAATTCAATCAGCTTGCCGGTCTTCAGCAATTGCAGCCGGCCTATTTCCGCTTCTTCCAAAGGCCGGCCGGCTTCTTCTGCCAGCATATCCAGCATCTGCCCGCCACACATGCCACGCGCCCCGGCGGCCCGCGCCAAGGTGCGGCAAAGTTCCGCCCGCACGGCGGGGTCGGGGTGCGTATCGGGTTCGCTCAATACCAGAAAGGCCTGGGTTTGCAGCGCATCGCCGGCCAGTACGGCGGTTGCTTCATCAAAAGCGCGATGCACGGTGGGCTTGCCGCGGCGCAGATCATCATCATCCATGCAGGGCAGATCATCATGCACTAGCGAATAGGCGTGCAGCATTTCAATCGCCGCCGCCACACGCAAGGCCGCGTCGCGCGCGACGCTGAATTGCGCTGCCCCTTCCAGCACCAGGAACCCGCGCAGCCTTTTGCCACCGCCCATGCTGGCATAGCGCATGGCTTCAAACAGCCGCGCCTCATCGCCTTCCGGCGGCGGGATCAAGGCATCAAGCGCGCTATCAATTTCGGCAGCCGCTGCCGACATGGCGGCAGCAAGGGCCTTGGCGGGATCAGGCACGGGCGCAGACATGCGGCGCGCTATTCAACTTCACGCAAGGATAGCCCGGCCGGGCCAACCACAATCGCTTGGATTTTCTGCTCCGCTTCCGCGAGCTTCGCCTCACAATGGCGCTTCAGCGCCGCGCCGCGCTGATAAGCGGCGACCGAGGCTTCCAAGGCACCCTTGCCGCTTTCCAATTCCCGCACAATTGCCTCGAGTTCCGCGAGCGCTTGCTCGAAGGAAAGGGCGGCTACATCTGACGGCGGGGCCCCCGCCGCATCATTTTGTGTACGTGCCATACTGTCAGCGTAGCCTTACATACATCGAAATGTCTATTCCGGTTCGATGCCCGCGGTACGAATTGCTGAGGTCCAGCGCTGGGTCTCGGCCTTCACAAAGGCCGCAGCCTCTTCGGGGGTGGAGGTTGAAACCACCATCCCGAAGCCGGAAGACAGCCTTTCGCGCAAATCCGCCTGTTCCCCGGCGCGGCGCACGGCGGCATTCAGGCGGGAAACCGCAATGGCCGGCGTGCCGGCAGGCACGAAAAGCCCGAACCAGGCGGTGATCTGATAGCCGGGCAGGTTCCCGGCTTCGGCTACCGTTGGAATCTCCGGCAGCATGGCGGAACGCTGGGGCGAAGTGATGCCTAGGATGCGCAGCTTCCCATCCCGCGCCTGCGGCAGGATAACCAATTGATCCGCCACGAAAAGATCAACGCGCCCCGCCAGCAAATCCTGAACCGCCAAAGGCGAGGACCGATAGGGCACGCGCAGCATCTTGGCGCCGGCCATATGGGCCATAAGCTCGGTCGAGACCTGCTGGGACGAGGACGCGGAGGCATAGGTGACGCCCTCCGGCTTCGCTTTCGCCTCGGCCAGCAATTCGGCCAGGTTCTGCCAGCGCGATTCGGCCCGCACCGCGACCAGCAGGGGGACGGAACCGAGGGTCGAGACCGGGATGAAGGCGGTGTCCACATCAAAGGGCACGCGCTTGAACAGGGCGCCTGCGGCGGCATTGGTGGAATTGGTGCCAATCAGCACGGTCAGGCCATCGGGTGTGGCGCGGGCTACGGCTTCTGCCCCAATCAGCCCATTAGCCCCGGCGCGGTTTTCCACCACGACATTCTGGCCAAGGGTATCGCGCATTTTCTCGGTAAAGACGCGCGCAACCGTATCGGTGGCAGAGCCCGGGGCGAAGGGCACAATGGCGCGCACCGGGCCGGGCGGCCAATCCTGCGCGGCGGCAAGGCGGGGCGCTAAAGCCGCGGCGGGCAGGGCGGCAAGAAGATGGCGACGGCGCATGGCGGACCTCTTTGTTTTGTAATGTGAGATTTGGGGGCGCTGGGCGGCGCTCTGCAAGGGTTAATTCAGCATCAGCGCGCGAACATGCGCCGCCACCGAAGCGCCCAGCGCATCCAGGTCATAGCCGCCCTCCAGCACTGAAACCACGCGCCCTTCGGCATGGCGCGCGGCCAGCGCACAGAGTTCTTCCGTGATCCAGGTGAAATCCGCCTCCGTCAGCCGAAGCTGCGCCAGCGGGTCCGCAACATGCGCATCAAACCCGGCCGAGATGATCAGCAATTCAGGCGCGAAGGCATCCAAGGCCGGCAGCAACAGCTTCCCCCACACGGCGCGAAACGCCGCGCCATCGGCGCCAGGCGGCAGCGTGGCGTTGAAGATATTGCCAACCCCCCGTTCCTGTGG
>CAMCHA010000196.1 GCA_945874515.1 Asaia bogorensis | reverse complement strand
GCGAAGGCCACGCGAAAGATGCGTTCGCTTTCAAGAATGAAACGCTCAAATCCTGCACTGTCTTGCGGCGCAATCCGTGCGACCTCGGCCCGCGTCACATCGAGGTCAGCAGAGCAGCGCATCACGTCGCCGTCATCGAAGCGGATCAGATAGAAGGGGTCCATCGCGCGCAAATCAATATCCTGCGAAAGCTTGCGGCCGGCGAGCGACCAGAGTTCTTCCAGCAAATAGGGCGCGGTGATGATGGTGGGGCCGGCGTCAAAAGTGAAACCATCCTGACGAAAAACATAAGCGCGCCCGCCCGGCGCATCAAGCTTTTCAAGGATTGTCACACGCCAACCACGCGCACCAAGCCGAACAGCCGCCGCCAAGCCACCAAAGCCGGAGCCAATCACAATCGCATGCGGGCGCGGGTCTTTGCTGCTATCCATTATGCTCGTTTCAGACTGCACATTATCGAACATGAAACACCATATCGAAGTCCCGGAAAAGGAAAACCTCCGCGCGATACGCGGAGGCCCCAAAATTTACGCAAGAAAGACAGGCGGGATCAATCATCCCGCCCGAGTCCATTATCGCGGCGTCGCATCGGCGGAACGCAGCGGGCCTTGATTGACCTGCTTCAGTTCCGGGAAGTCACGCAGCATGGGTGCACCATTCAGGGGACGATTTTCGCCCTGGTGGCAGGTGGCGCAATTCACCTTCAGCGGATCACCCATTGCACCCAAGCGCGGGCCATGCGGGCCTTCCGCCGGACCATTGGGATTGCGTACCCAAAGCGGCTTCAGCGGTTCGATGTAGGACATGTTGATGTCCCGCACCATGCGGATGCCGTGCCAGGCAGTTGTCCGCGCCGGTGGGCTTTGTGCCCATTCAGCGAAGGACCGGCTGTTATGGCAATGGGTGCAATTCACGCCAAGCGACGTGGACATATGCATCATCAGCCCATAGGTCCATTCCGTTGACATGGTACCCTGACTATTGCGCCCAGGCAGCGAAGTGGTGCTGATGTTGCGGATTTGCTGATCACCCAAAAGGAAGGGGGTGAAGGGATCCGAAGGCAAAGAACTATCACCCACGGAAGCGGCGGGATGATTCTGCCCACGCGGCGCTTGCAGGCCGGCACGGCTATTGGGTTCGGTTGACCAGACCATGGTCGGCACCGGGTTGCCGCGATGGCAGGTGTAGCAGGTCACGCCAGTCTGGCCGACATGGGTCGCCCATTCCGAATTGATCTTATGCGTCATCTGCAACATACGCCGAGCGACAACTTTGGTATAAACCTCGTCGGACGCCATATTCTCGACATTGTGGCAATAGCCGCAGCCTTGATTGGGCGCGATCCATTCCGTCATGGCCAGCATGATGCGGTTGAATTGCGCTTCACTCACGTCACGCAGCACTTGCACATTCTGATAGGCTTCATGTGCCCTTGGGCCTGTCGTATCGGCCGCTTCAGATGCTTCAGGCACCTGATTGGCCGCAAGGCGCGCGGGGATGGTGCGTGGGTTCTGAACATCACCCATTGAAAGCCCGCGGAAGCCGCCTTGCGAGGAAAGCACCGGTGGCCGTTCGAAGGTGGTGACGAAGATCACCCCGCAAAGCAGCGCCACCACAAAGGCAGCGATGCTGAGTGAAAACTTGCTCATCGCGGCGCTCCTTGAACGATGGCGGGGTCAACAGTAGGCGTCCAAGGCACGGTGTAAGCCGGCGCAAAGTGCCGATCCACCGCCCAGAGGTACCAATTATCAACCACAGTACCGGTCAGCAGAATGCCAATCCCGCCCGCGACAGGGCAGAGGAAGCCAAACCACCAGGCCCAGCGGTGGATACTTTCGAAAGTGGCGTTGAAGCCCATGGTCCAGCGCCAGAACAGGCCACCTCGTTCCGCAGCCGTACCACGGTCCAGCGTCTGTTCAATTTCACGCTCACCACCATAACGCCCAAGCGCCAGAATGGTTGCCGCGTGCATCGCACAGAGCAACACAGAACCATAAAGGAACACGATCGAAAGCGCGTGGAAGGGATTGTAGAAAAGATTGCCATAGCGGATGGAAAAGGCCGCCGTCCAATCCAGATGCGGGAAGATGCCGAAGGGTACCGCTTCGCTCCAGCTTCCCATGGCGAGCGGGCGGAAGAAGCCAAGCACCAGATAAAGCCAGATGGCGCCAGCAAAGGCCCAGGCGACATGCGTACCCATGCCAAGCTGACGTGCGCGGCGATAGGTGCGCACCCACCAAAGCAGCAGGGAAAGCGTCAGGAAGAAGCCTGCGACGACCCACCAGCCACCCTTATTCAGCGGCGGAATGCGCAAGCCATATTCCGGCGGTGGCGGTTCCAGCGCCAGCCAGAAAAGCTGACGGATGAATTCGCTCACACTCCAGTTGACCGATGCAAGCATGTTAAGCCCGATGATCTCAAAGGCAATGAAGCCAAAGAGCAGCGAGAGAATGCCAAGATAGCCAAGATAAATCGGACCTACCTGCGCATCACCAAGGCGACCAAAAAGGTGCACCTCGCCTGGTGTGCCATCGCGCGGAGAGTTATCGGCGGGAAGGGGCACACCAGGATAGGGTACTGGTCCGCGTACCTGTATCCGGGTGAAGATGTTCTGATATTCGGCCATGGGATTTTTCCCTCCCCTCGCCTAGTGCCAAATCGGCAGGTTAAGCCACCAGCCCCACCATTCGGGCCAGCCGCGCGTCCAGAACGGACCACTAATCACGATGCAGATCGCACTCCAAATCCCAGCTGACAGCGCAAGGAAAAGACCGAGCCTGTGGATACCAAGCGTGCCGATCGAATAACCGATCAGGTCACGGAAGAAGGTATTTTCATGCTCTGCCGTCTTCACCGGTTCACCTTCCGGCGGGTTAAGCGCCGAGAGAACCAAGCCACCATGCAGTGACAGCGCCAATACCGTGGTGAAGAAGAATGTCACCGCGATCATATGCGCCGGATTGTAGTGGAAGTGCAGATATTGATACCCGACATTGGACACCCAATCCAGGTGACTAAAAATGCCGTAGGGGAAGCCATGTCCCCATCCACCCATCAGCACCGGCCGGATCACGACCAGGGTGAAATAGGCGAAAACCGCGACGCCATAAGCGATGGGTATGTGATACCCCATGCCAAGCTTGCGCGATATTTCTGCCTGGCGTAGTGCCCAGGAAACAAAGGCCCCAAGTGCGCAGATGGTGATCATCTGCCACAACCCGCCTTCGCGCATCGGCGCCAGGCGTAGGCCATATTTCAGATCCGGCGGCGCGATATTGATCAGCCAGGGATTCCAGGTCCCGCCAATCGCCGCGCCGTAGAGGATCAGGGCGGTTCCAACAAAGCTGAAAAACGCCGTGGTCACGCCAAAGAACCCGACATAGAAAGGCCCTATCCAGAAATCGAACAGGTCACCCCCTATCAGGGTTCCGCCGCGGACGCGGTATTTCCGCTCAAAGCTTAACATCGCCATCGCTTGATGCTCCTCTCCCGACGGGGGCTATGCCCGCCTGGCGGTCCCTCATGATGTTCTGTGCGGGCGAGGCAGTTTCGGCTGCCTCGCCCAATTCGCTGGAGCGCGACCTAAGCCGCGCCCCGTGCTCAACCACCCAGCTTCGCGCCAGGGGTGAAGGTCGGTGAAGTTGCGCACCAACCCAGGTGATCGCAGTAGCGTGGCGAACTCAGCACAGCGAAGTGAATCACTGCCGCGATCGCAATAACACCCGCCGCGCCGAGAAACCCGACACGACGAGCGTCAATCACCATCCAAATCTTATGCATATTGAACATTTTCCTTCTCCTCGTTCCAGATGTCGGGAAAATCCCTCAACCCGGAACATCCTTCAGAAGAAACGCCAGTCGGGTGGAACCACTTGTCCGGTAAAGACAAGCGGCCGCCACAACCAGACCAGGACATGCGCACCCATCGAAGCGAAGATTGAGAAAGCCCATCCCTGGGCCACCAAGTTGTGGACTTCCTTCGCCTGAGCTTCTGTCAGGCGCGTTCTTGTATCGGCCATTAGCAGACCTCCGACTTGGCCTTGCGGCCATTACCGCGTCCACCCGCGCGGCAGGGACGGCAGAGGCGGAATTCCACCAAAGCCTTCTTGTCATCGGATACGCCCCGACAGCGGTTACCGCGGGACGCCCGCAGACAAGATGAGGAATAGCGAAGCGGCTTCATGCCATGACCTCCGCCAAAGTCTTTCGAACGCGATCAGCCGTCACACGCGGCTCCGCCGCATCGCGCGCGGCGCGTTCAACCTGTTCGCGCAGCCGCTTGGCCGCGGAAATACGCAGCAGGAAGGGCTCCTGCTCAACGCGTTCATCCAAAAGCGTGACCGCAGCCGCATCCCAGGGTTCAGCGGCACGTGCCGGCGTTGGATCAACCCGATCGAGATCAGTTCCAAGCGGCAGGATATGAAACAGCGCGTCAAACAGCGCGTTGCAATATTCCTGAATGATATAGGTGGCGCCGGCATACCCCATGAAAGGTGTGCCGGTGGCGCGGCGGATGATGGCGCCGGGGAAACTCGCGGGAATATACATCGCGCGGCTTTTGATTTCCGCCGCATACATCCGTTCATTATAAGAACCGTACAGCACCAAGGGCGGGGTCTTGCGCAGTGCGTCACGCACCGCCGCATTATCAGGCTTCTGCCCAGCTATGCGTGAGAAGGCGAAGGCACAGGGGATGCCCATTTCCTCATGCAGAAAACGCTGTAGCCCGCGGGCATAGGTATCAGTTGCCACCACCGCAAAGGATGCAGAGGCGTAGAAATCCTGCGTCACACTGCGCCACAAATCCCAAAGCGGCTTCACCGTGGTGTGCTTTTCACGTTCGATGAAGGGTTCCGGATCCAGCCCAGTCAATTCACCAAGCTTATGGAGGAAATTCGTGGTCGCGAACAACCCGATGGGGGCTTGCAGATAGGGCCTTTCTAGTTCTTCACAAAGCTTGCGGCCAAACTCACGGTACATGCAGATATTCACATCCGCATCAGGCAGCTTCGAGATATCTTCGACATGGCTGCCCAGCGGGAAGACAAGATTGATCTCACAGCCAATACCTTCGACCAGCCGGCGAATCTCCGCCAGGTCCGATGGCATATTGAAGGTACCATAGATGGGGCCGATAATATTCACGCGCGGCTTTTCGCCTTCCTTGCGCGTACGCGCCTTTGGCCTGCGGCCGCGCGAACCAAATTCACTCCAGAGCCACATGATGGCACGATCAGCGGTCTGCCACTGATCCTCATCAATCGTGCGGCAGATGAAGCGCTGCAGGTTGCTCCCCTGCGGCGTCACACCACCGCCGATCATTTCGGCGATTGAACCCGTCACCACCACGGCGGGCAATTCAGCATCCTGCGTGGCGGCGGCGCGCCGCATAGCGCCTTCCGTGCCGTTCTGGGAGAGTGAATCCTCATCCAGACCGGTCACCACAATCGGCAATTCATGCGGCGGTAGCGCATCAGTGTAATGCAGCACGGCTGTTACGGGCAGGTTTTCGCAACCAACCGGCCCATCAATCACAACACGCAGGCCGCGCACCGCCGAGAAAGCATAGATCGCCCCCCAGTAGCCGCCGGCGCGATCATGATCGAGAACAAGCATGCTCAGGTC
>CAMCHA010000195.1 GCA_945874515.1 Asaia bogorensis | reverse complement strand
CCTGACCGATATAGAGACCTTGTTCGAATTTTGGTTGTAGCCTGCGGCGGGAGCGTAGCGTCCCCCAAGGGCCCTGAGGCGGGGATTGAGATGGAAAAGACGACACTTGGCGGTGGGTGTTTCTGGTGCCTGGAAGCCGTATTCCTCGGCATGAAGGGCATCGCCACCGCGACTTCCGGCTATGCAGGTGGGCACGTAGCCAATCCTTCCTATGAGGAGGTTTGTGGCAAGCGCACCGGCCATGCCGAGGTTGTGCAGGTCAGCTATGACCCCGCCATTGTGTCCTTTCCGGACCTTCTGAGGGTCTTTTTTGCCATCCACGACCCCACCACCAAGGACCGCCAAGGCGCTGATGTAGGGCCGCAGTATCGCAGCATCATCCTGACGCATGACGCCACGCAGGACGCCAGCGCGCGGGAAGTCATTGCAGAACTCACCGCGGCGCGGCTTTGGGGCAACCCGATCGTGACCGAGATTGTGCCGCTGACCCAATTCTGGCCGGCTGAACCCGAGCATCACAACTACTTCGCGCGCAACCCCTGGTCGGGCTATTGTCAGGCCGTTGTGGCACCCAAAGTCGTGAAATTCCGGAAAAATTTTGCTCATTTGCTGAAATCCAATCAGGGGGCATAAGGGGACATGGTGTTTTTCAAGCAAAACAAGCCGCAAAATGAGGTCTTTCCGATCCAGAAGACTGAAAGCGAATGGCGCGCGGCCCTTTCCCCCGAAGCCTTTCGCGTTTTGCGCCAGCACGGCACCGAAAGGCCCGGCACATCGACGCTGAATGCGGAAAAGCGGGCCGGACGCTTCCTTTGTGGCGGCTGCGGCACCCCGCTTTTTGATGCGACGACAAAGTATGAAAGCGGTACTGGCTGGCCTTCCTTCTATGCCCCTTTAGAAGGCGCCGTGGCCACCCATGTAGATCGTTCGCTTTTCATGGTGCGGACAGAAGTGCATTGCGCCCAGTGCGGCGGCCATCTTGGCCATGCCTTTCCCGATGGGCCGCCGCCCACGGGCCAGCGCTATTGCATGAATGGCATCGCCATGACCTTTGAATCTGCGGCCGCGCCATGAACCGTTCATTGCTTGGGCTTAGCTTGGGATTGCTTGCCCTATGCGCCCCGGCGCGGGCCGATCTTGTCTATGTGCTGAATTCCACCGACCCCAGCATCGTGAAAATCGACTCTCGCACGGGCGAGGAAGTGCGGCGGATCGAGGGTCTGCGCGAAGTACATCACCTCGTGCTGTCGCCGGATGGCAAGGAATTGCTGATTGCCGATTCATCCGGCAATGAAATCCTTTTCGTGGAACCGGCAACTGGCACCGTCCTGCGCCGCGAACGCATTTCCAATCCCTATCATCTAGATTTCACCCCCGACGGCAGGCTTCTGGTGGTTGCGAGCCTCAGGCGCGGCCAAGTAGACATTTACGATCCGAATGGTTTGCGGCTTCTGGAAAGGCTGCGGGCCGGCAATAAGCCTTCCCACATCGCCTTCAGCCCTGATTCGCGCTTTGCGTATGTCACGATTCAAGGTGACGGCACGGTCATGGCGATTGATCTTCAGTCACGTCGCATCCTTTGGCAGGCCCCGGTGGGCCCGGAACCTGCAGGCATCATTTGGCATCGTGGCCGCTTGATTGTGGGCATCATGGGCCGGGATCATTTCGCCGTCCTCAACCCGGAAACCCGTCAGGTGGAGAGCACCATTCGCGTCGGGCGCGGAGCCCATACGATTTTCCCCGCACCTGACGGCAAGACCCTTTGGGCCACAAGCCGCGTGCAAAGCCGAATTGCGGAAATAGACCCCGCCACGCTTGAGGTTCGTCGTATTCATGAGGTTCCCGGCGGACCGGACTGTATTGCTTTCGCCCCCGATGGTGCGGTTTGGACAACGCTCCGCTGGGCGGGCCGGATCGCAAGGCTGGACCCGGCCTCGGGCGAAGTTTCAACCATCCGTGTCGGGCGCAGCCCGCATGGCATTTTCGTCCAGCCCCGCCCTGCGCAATGATGGTGTTTTGGTCATGAGAAAGGCTCTCAGCCGCTTGCTGGCCGGCTTCATGGCCATTTTTACTTTTGCACCAAGCGGGCTTGCCGCCCAAACACCAGCCCGCTGCGCGGCAGGAACAGTATACCTGACCATTGATACGGGCTGGGGACGCGAAGCGGAGCAAATTGCCGAAATCCTGAGGCGCCGCAACATACGCGCCACGCTTTTTGTGGCGCAGGAGCCAACGCATCGCGGCGATAAAAGCCTTGACCCCGGCTGGGCCGCCTTCTGGCGTGCCCGCGCAGCTGAAGGCCATGTTTTTGCGAGCCACACGGACCGCCACTGGTATTTCCGCGGCGATCCTGCGCCCGGGGTTGTCCGTTTCGTTTCTTACGACAAAAAAAATGAGGATCGCCTGGATCAGGCCGCCATGTGTAGGGAACTAAGTGCCCCAATCGAAAGGCTACGCGCCGCCGTGCCGGATGCGGTGGTCTTGCCGCTTTGGCGCGCGCCGGGCGGCATCACCACGCCGAACGCGCTGCGCATGGCTGAAGCCTGTGGCTTGCATCACCAGGGTTGGACGCAGAATGGCTTCCTTGGCGATGAATTGAATAGCGACGCCCACCCCAATGCCGCACTGCGGGATCGTGCGATTAGAACCATCAGGGATGGTGAGGTGCTGGTCATGCATTGGGGGGTGCGCAGCCGGAAGGAACCCTATACTGGTGTTCTTGAAGATGTACTGGCTGGCTTGCAGGCCAGGGGGTTTTGCTTCGGCCAATTGACTGCGGAGGGAAAGCGCTAGCCCATGTTGAACACCCTTGATGAGTGGCATACCCGTCTGACCGGCTGGATTTTTGAAACCTTCCTGCAGCCCGTGCTGTATGCGACCGACCTGATGAATATCGCCGATGAAATGCTGGAATGGGTAGACTTCGCCCTGTTCAGTATCTTCGGCATCATTGTTACCTATATTGTCTGCCGCCCACTGGAAGCTTGGCGCCCGGTTGAACCCGTGACGGATCGGCGCGCCATCAGAACCGATATCGTCTATACCCTTCTCGCCAGACTGGGCATTTTCCCCCTTCTGGCCTTCATTCTTTTGTCGGCGATACAAAGCCGGCTGGAAGGGATGCTCGCAGATACGGGCTTTGTGACACCAACGCTGGAATCCCTCCTGCCCTTTTTGCAGGAAGCGCCGCTGCTGACCTTCTTCATCTATGTTGTGATCCTGGATTTTGGCGAGTATTGGCGCCACCGCCTGCAACACAGCATTGGTTGGTGGTGGGCTTTGCATTCAATTCACCACGCACAGCGGCAAATGACATTCTGGACAGATGACCGCAACCATATCCTGGATGAGACAATCGCCGCGCTTTGGTTCGGCACCATCGCCTTACTGATTGGCGTATCGCCGGCGCAATTCCCGCTGCTCTTGCTGCTCATGCGTCTGGTCGAGGCCTTTTCGCATGGCAATATCCGCCTTTCATTTGGCCGTATTGGTGAGCGCCTGCTGGTATCTCCGCGTTTTCATCGCCTGCATCACGGCGTTCTTTCAGTGGCCGAGCACGGCAAGAATTACGCGGTGCTTTTCCCGGTTTGGGATTGGCTTTTCAAAACAGCCGATTTCAATCGTCATGCCTATCCGCGAACGGGCGACCCGGATGCGCCAGAACTGGTCGCCACGGGCGGTTGGTTGACCCAGCAATGGATAGGCTTCAAACGGATGTTCGGTATAGGTGAAAGAGCTTAAGGCCTCCTGACCGAGGCGTTACTGTCGGCCGGTCGCACAGATCAACCGCCCTGGATCAGACGCTCGCTTCTGTGCCAACCAACCGCGCCTGGAAAAAAGCCTCCAGATGCTCCAACGCCACATCGGTCTCCGCGATAACACGCTCAAGCGCTTCGGTGTTCGGCGGGTGTAAAACACTGCTGTCACGCGGCTGTGATTTCTGAAATTCGTTCAACTGCGCGGCAAGCCTGAGCGCACCAAGGGTGCGCGCCGCCCCGAGCAGGCGATGAGCATTCTGCGCGATTACATCAGGTTGCGGAAAAGCTTGGGCTAATTCTGCGGCGAACTGATCGCGTATTGTGTGCATTTCAACCATGAACTCGCGGACCACCCCGGCCGCCGCACCCTTCAATTCGGTCTTGAGCAATTCAAGCGCACGCGTATCCAACGGGGCCTTGGCAGTCGGGGCATGGTTGTCGATGCTAGCGTCGGCATCTTGGTTCTTAAGTGCAGGGCGCTGCAGCAGGGCAGAAAGGGCATTGGCGAGCGTGTCGCGGCTCAAGGGCTTGCCGACATGTCCGTTCATGCCGGCTTCATGTGCCGCTGCTATCTGTTCAGGCATCACGGAAGCCGTCAGCGCGAAAATTGGTACCTGGCCAAGGGGGCCAGGCATGGAACGCATGGCGCGGGCTGTTGCAAAACCATCCATGTGCGGCATCTGTAAATCCATCAGGACCAGATCAAATTTATCCGTCGGCAGCTTTTCCAGCGCTTCACCGCCGCTGCCCGCGAAACATGCCTCATGACCCAGGCTGGCCAATAAGGCGCCAGCCACGTCGCGATTAACCTTGACATCGTCAACCACCAAAATGCGGAGTTTGTCTTGATTGACTGACCGTGAGAGACTACTCACCGGTTCCTCGGGCGCAACCTCCGGCACTTCGGCCGACACCAGAGGGATCTCGATCCAGAAGATGGAACCTGCGCCGGGTTTGCTCTCGCAGCCGATCTCTCCGCCCATCTGCTTGACAAGTCGGGATGTGATGGCAAGCCCAAGGCCCGTACCCAGCGCTTCACTTTGTGTCATGGACGCGATCTGCACGAAATCCTCGAATATCAGGCGCTGGTCTTCCGGCGAAATCCCGGGGCCTGTATCCCGCACTTCGATGCGCAGCTTTTCTTCCCTTTTCCGCGTGGCCTGGAAGTAGATACTTCCCCCTGATGGCGTGAATTTAACCGCGTTTGACAGCAGATTGAGTATGACCTGGCGCAGCCGTGTTGGGTCGCCAATCACGGCCTTGGGCAAGCGCTGATCAACATTCAGTGTAAATTCCAATCGCTTGCGTGTGACATCGGGCGCCATCAGCGCAGCACAGCTTTGGATTACCTCATGCAGAAGGAAGGCGCGCGTGGCTAGTTCCATACGACCTGATTCAATTTTGGAAAGATCGAGTAAGCCATTTACCAATTCCAGTAGATGCTTGCCCGCGTTGCTGAGATTGCGGATTTTGTCGCGCTGATCGCTAGCCAAGCGCTCATCATCCAGCAGCAATTCGGAAAAACCCAGGATGCCGTTCAAAGGTGTACGCAATTCATGCGACATGCGGGCAAGAAATTGGCTTTTTGCCTCGCCTGCGGCGCGCGCAGTGTCGCGGGCCGTCGCCAAATCCTGCATGGCGCGCTTGAGCGGGGTGATATCGGTGCGGATGCCAACCACGCCACCATCAGGGGTGCGGCGTTCCGTGATCAGCACCCAGCGCCCATCGGGCAAAAGCCGTTCCATCGGCGGATGATTGCCGCGGTGAAACGCCTTGCTGACGGAGACGAATTTCTCGATATCCCCCTGCGCCTGCGGATATTGTCCACGCAGGGCACCTTCGCGCATAATGTCATCGAAAAGCGCGCCT
>CAMCHA010000194.1 GCA_945874515.1 Asaia bogorensis | reverse complement strand
AGCTTGGCGGCAGGGCGAAACTCATAAGGGCCGATGACCGAGGCGGCATCCTCACCCCTGTTGGAACGCTGGATGTGTGCGCGCAGCTTGGCCAGCAAATCCTGCATTCTGAGAGGCTTGGCAATGGCATCATTCGCCCCGGCATCCAGGCAGCGCAGCACTTCTTCTTCCCCCAAAGCCCCGGCCAGCATGATGATGGGCATACGCATGCCTGCACGGCGCAGCTTGGCGCAGAATTCGCGCGCCGAGCCATCTGGCAGCCCAAGATCAAGCAGAATGGCGGCAAAACGGGCGCCATCGGTGCGGGTCAGCGCCTCCGCCGCCGCAATGCTGGCCACGCCCATGGCAGTGAATTCGCCCCCAAAGGCCAATTGCTCAGCCAGGCTCGTGCGAAGCCTTTCATTATCATCCACGATCAACACGGGATGCGGGGGGGTCATCGGCAGCAAGCCTCGTTTTTCTGTCCTGGGGCGCTGCCACAATGGATGCCGCACCCTATTTTTTGTGGTAGGCAGAATGGCATCCGCTACACCCTGGCCGCAAGCTATCTCGGGCGGGGGGTGAACCCTCGCGCGGTTCCTGCGGGCCGGGGCTCGCAAAGCGCCGTATCAGTGCCACATTCACGCTGAATTATTAAATGCGTACTGGAAACCCATCACATGTCCCCACAAGGTGGCCTTTTGCCCCAAAGCCCAGAACTCGCCCCCGATCCGCGCCGCCTGGCCATGCGCGGCGTGCATCGCGCCATTTCCGATCTGCGCCGCGGCACCCCAGTGCTGATCATCGAAGGAGAGGTGGCCTTGTTGGTCGGCGCGGCGGAAACGCTCGGCGCTTCGGGCCTTGCCGATATCGCCTCAGGCGGCTTGGCGGCGCCAGTATTGCTGCTTGCCCCCACGCGCGCGGCGGGCTTGCTGCGCCGGCCCGTGACCCAGGCCGAGGATCAAGCCGTGGTGGCGCTGCGCTTGCCCGCTTCGGCGCTGGACCCCGCCAGGCTGCGCAGCTTCGCCGACCCCACAGCCGAAAGCTTGCTGCCGAATGAGATGGAGCAACTTTCCCCACCCCCACTCGCCGGCGCGGCCCTTGCCCTGGCGAAGCTTGGCCGGCTTTTGCCCGCGCTGGTGGTCGCCCCCGCCACGGCTGGCGTGGCTGAGCGGCTTTCGCTGCTGCGTGTGCCGGCTGAGGATATTTTGAGCTACCCGATCATCGCTGCTTCCAGCCTGAAGTGCGTGGCGGAAGCCCGCGTGCCACTGGAAGATGCGCCGGAAGCGCGCATCATTGCCTTTCGCGCGGCTGATGGTGGGATTGAGCATCTGGCCATTCTGGTGGGCGACCCGGAAGCAAGTGCCGCCGCTGGGAAGGCGCCTTTGGCGCGCGCCCATTCAGAATGTTTCACGGGTGATCTTTTGGGCTCGCTCCGCTGCGATTGCGGCCCGCAGCTGCGCGGCGCCATCAAGCGCATGGCGGAAGACCCCGCGGGCGGTGTGCTGCTCTATCTGGCGCAGGAAGGTCGAGGCATTGGGCTAGTGAACAAGCTTCGTGCCTATACAATGCAGGATCGTGGGCTTGATACACTGGATGCCAACCGCGCGCTTGGCTATGGCGCGGATGAGCGGAACTTCCTGGTAGCGGCGACCATGCTGCGCGAGATTGGCATAACAAGCGTGCGGCTGCTGACCAATAACCCCGACAAGCTTTCAGGCCTGACCGCATGCGGGATTGAGGTGGTGGGCCGCGAAGCGCATAGCTTTGACCCGAATGGCGTGAATGACGCCTATCTGGACACTAAGGCGCGGCGCTTCGGCCATATGCTGGGATAGGCGATGAGCCCATCCAGTTTCGCGGCGCTTGGTCTGGATGGGCTTTTGCGTTTCCAGGGCGGGATTTATCGTTGCGCCATCGGCAAGGGTGGCAGGCGCGCCGATAAGTGCGAAGGTGATGGCGCGACACCGATAGGATTATTGCCGCTGCGCCGCGTGCTGTATCGCGCGGATCGTCTTGCACCGCCGCGCGGCGCCGTGTCCGTCGCCCCCATCGCACCCGATGATGGCTGGTGTGATGATCCGACGCACGCCGATTACAATACACAAATCCGCCTGCCACATCCGGCGCGGCATGAAGAACTTTGGCGCGCTGATGCTATTTACGATGTGATTGGCGTGTTGGGTTGGAATGATGCGCCGGTTGTGCGCGGGCGCGGAAGCGCGATTTTCCTGCATCTGGCCCGGCCTGATTTTAGCCCGACTGAGGGCTGCATTGCGCTTGAGCAGCAAGATTTGCTGAGGGTATTGGCCGAAGGGCTGGGGGCGATTGAGGTTTTGGGGTGAAGCCCACGACATCGGGTTTTGCCACCCGATGTCGCAGACAGCGCATGATGTTCAGCTTCTGACCAGGTTGCAGCCGCCCTCATTCAAGGGGCGGAAGGCCTTATCGGCTTCGGTCGTTTGCAAAAGCTTGTAGTAATCCCACGGGCCGCGGCTTTCTTCGGGTTTTTTCACCTCAAACAGGAAGGAAGGGTGAATCTTCCGCCCATCTGCGCGAATGCTGCCCTTCCCGAAAGCGTCATCATCCGTTGGTATCGCCTTCATGCGCGCAACCGCCCCAGCACCATCAGCCTTGGCAGCGGCAACGCCCATATCCGCCACCGCCTTCAGGTAATGCAGCGCGCCGGCATAGGTGCCGGCATGGGTGCTGGCGAAGCCCGCATTGCCGATATGGGGGCGGATGCGCTGCGTCAGTGCGCGGGTACGGTCATTCAAATCCCAATAGAAGCTTTCCGTCACGATCAGCCCTTGTGCCGTGCGCAAGGACAGTGAATGCACTTCCGTGATGAAAAGCAACAGCGACGCAAGCCGCACGCCCCGCCGATTGAGCCCGAATTCAGCCGCCTGTTTCACGCAATTGATTGTATCCGTCCCCGCATTGGCAAGGCCGATCACATTGGCGCGGCTGGCCTGCGCCTGCACCAGAAAGGACGAGAAATCGGATGTGCCCGGAAAGGGCGTGCGCACCGAACCCAGCACGCGCCCGCCGGCAGCGCGCACAAAGCCCGCCGTGTCGCGTTCCAGCGCATGGCCGAAGGCGTAATCGGCGGTAATGAAAAACCAGGCATCGCCGCCGGCGCGCACGGTGGCGCCCCCCACCGAATTGGCCAGCATCCAGGTGTCATAGGTCCAATGCACCATATTGGGTGAGCAGCGCGCGCCGGTCAGATCCGATGTCGCTGCGGAGCTATTGATATGCACCTTGTTCTTTTCGCGGCAGATATCATTGGCGGCGAGTGCGACCGATGATGTGGCGACATCCACCAGCGCATCCACGCCATCACGATCAAACCATTGGCGCGCGATATTCACGCCGACATCGGGGCGATTTTGGTGGTCCGCAAAGACGATTTCCACATTAAAGCCGCGCTGGCCGAAATCCTGCACCGCTTGCCGCGCGGCGGCGATGGAGGTGCTGCCGGTGACATCGCGATACATGCCGGACATGTCCACGGGCACGCCAAGTTTGATGGTATTGGCGGCTTGCGCCTTGGCGCTGCGCCAGGGCAGGCCCCCCAAAGGCGCGGCTGCGCCGGCCTTCAGCATATCTCTTCTGTTCAGTGCCATTGTCTTCTCCCTAAAGGGCGATCTGATGTCGCCACGGGGGAAGCTTGGTCTGGGAAGGCAATCTTTGTCGAGAAAGAAATACGGGACGCCAGATGGGGCGCGGTCCGGCTTATGTAACCGGCTTCTTCCCGCCCCCCATCGGCGTTTCCCGCACAAAAAAGGGCAACGCATAACCCGGCAACCGCCCGCGGAGCGCGGCCATCAGGGCCAGGCCATCATCCTCCGGCACCTGAAACCGCGCCGTTCCAGGCGCTGGGTCCAGGCTATGCAAGTAATAGGGTTTGATGCGGTTGCGGATCATCGCGCGCAGCAGCGCTTCCAAAGCGGGCGCCTCATCATTCACCCCGCGCAGCAAGACCGTTTGCCCAAGCAAAGGCACGCCTGCTTCGGCCAGCCGCGCCAGCGCCCCTGCGGCATCGGGTGTGAATTCACGCGCGTGATTGGCATGCACGGCGATGAAGACCGGCTTCGTTTGTCGCATGGCAGCAACCAGCGCCCCGGTCACCCGCGCGGGATCGGCCACCGGCACGCGTGTATGGATGCGCAGCGTTTCAATATGCGCCATGCCTGCCAGCCGCCCGAGTATTTCGCCGAGCCGCCGGGCCGAGAGCATCAGCGGATCGCCCCCGGTCAGGATCACTTCTCGAATAGCGGTATTGCCTTCAAACCAAAGCAGCGCGCTTTCCAACTCCGCTTCCGTCAGCACACCGCCATCGGGGCCAACCTTTTCGCGGCGGAAACAGAAGCGGCAATAGACCGGGCAGGCGAGCAAGGGTTTCAGCAGCGCGCGGTCCGGGTAGCGATGCACAATACCTTTCACCGGCGTGAAGGGCGCATCGGCGGTTGGGTCTTCCAGCTCATGCGGCGCAATGATCAGCTCCGCTGGATCGGGGATGTATTGCAGCGCAATCGGATCGGCGGGATCGCCTGGGGTGATCAGGGCAGCCATGGCCGGGGTAATGGCAGTGGCGTAGCGCGCCGCCACTTCTTCAAGCGCCGACAGCGCGGCTTCGGCCACCAGGCCAGCGCGCAGAAGATCTTGCGGGCTGCGCAGCGTGCGGCTCTGGTCCTGGGCGATTGGCTGGGGCATAGGACGGTTTGACTAGAGCATTTTCAAGCCAAGTGAAATCACTTGGCGACTCGGAAAATGCGATCAAGCAAAGTAACCAGCCCCGAAAGCGCAGCAATGCCCCTGCCCCCTTGGCACCCGGAAGCCTTCGCCGCGCGGCTGCCCTTTTTGGAACGCCGCGCCCGGCTTACCGCCGAAACCCGCGCGTTTCTCACCGGCCGCGGCTACCGCGAAGTGGAAACCCCCGCTTTGGTGCCAGCCCCAGGGGCCGAGGTGCATTTGCGCGCCTTCGCCGCAAGGTATGAGGCGCATTTGGGCCAGGGTGCGTCGCGTGATTTGTGGCTGCGCACCTCCCCCGAATTGGCGCTGAAGCGGCTATTGGTGGCCGGCGCGGGGCCGGTCTTTGAATTGGCGCGGGTTTGGCGCAATGGCGAAACCTCGCCCCGTCATTCCCCGGAATTCACCATGCTGGAATGGTATCGTCCGGGCCTCGGCTTCGATAGCCTGATGGCCGAGACTGAGGATTATGTCCGCGCCGTCGCGCCGCGCATCGTGGCGCATGGCGCAGTGACCACCGATCTCAGCCTGGCTTTTGAACGCATCACCATGGCGGAAGCTTTTGACCGCTGGTGCAATGGGCTGGATATTCTGGCCACCGAGGGCGATGCGGCGCGGCTGCACGCGGCGGCCCAGGCAGCCGGCCTCACCACCCGCGCGGATGAGGGGTGGGAGGATTTATTCTTCCGCCTGCTGCTCGAACATATCGAACCGAATCTCGGGCGTGGGCGCGCGACTTTCCTGACCCATTGGCCCGCGCCGCAAGCAGCCCTTGCGCGGCGCGACCCGGCGGACCCACGCGCCGCACGCCGCTTTGAACTTTTCGTGGCCGGCTTGGAATTGGCCAATGCCTTTGATGAGCTGACCGACGCTGGCGAACAGCGCGCGCGCTTCATCGCCGATACCACTGAGCGCCGCCGCATCAGCGGTGA
>CAMCHA010000193.1 GCA_945874515.1 Asaia bogorensis | reverse complement strand
GCAGCCGGCATGGCGCCTGGCGCTTGCGGCATCGGCGGGGGTGCCATCTCGGGCATGGCCGCCGTGATCGGCGCGGCCATGGCAGCCACCGATGAGGGCGTCATCAATTCAATGGCATCGGGACCAATCGTGCTGCCTTCGGCCAAAAGTACGGCGCGATGAATGGCATTTTCCAATTCGCGCACATTGCCGGGCCAAGGATGGTGCAACAGCATGGCTTCAGCTTCAGGCGTCAGCAGGCGATGGGGCAAGCCATTAGCCTGGGCATAGCGTTCGGCGAAATAGCGCGCGAGAGGTGGGATATCAGCCAGCCTTTCTCGGAGCGCTGGAATGCGAAGCCGCACCACGGCCAGGCGGAAGTAAAGGTCTTCGCGGAAACGCCCCTTGGCGACTTCCACCTGAAGATCACGATGCGTCGCGGCTAGGATGCGCACATCAATCCGAATGGGCGCGCCACCACCCAGGCGATCTATTTCGCGTTCCTGGATGGCGCGCAGGATCTTGGCCTGAAGGCGCGGGTCCATCTCGCCGATTTCATCAAGCAATAGAGTGCCGCCATTGGCCTGTTCAAACTTGCCCTTACGCGCCGCGACGGCACCGGAAAAGGCGCCCTTCTCATGGCCGAATAATTCGCTTTCCAACAGTGCTTCCGGCAGCGCCGCGCAATTCAGCGCAACAAAGGGACCATTGGCGCGGCGCGATGCGGCGTGCATGTGCCGCGCCAGTACTTCCTTGCCTGTGCCGCTTTCCCCCGCGATCAGCACCGATGCATCGGCGCGCGCAATCTGGGTGGCGCGATCCAGCAACGTCACCATGGATGGGTCCTGGACCACGGGCTTGTCAGCCTCACCAGCCACGGTTTGCAGCATGGCGGCGATCAATTCCGCATCGGGCGGCAGCGGCAGGAATTCCTTGGCGCCAGCACGAATGGCACGCACTGCGGCTTCGGCATCATTGGGTCGGCCACAGGCGATCACGGGGCAGGCGATGCGTTCTTCCGCCAGACAAGAAATCAGCCAGCCCACATCATGCGTTACATCGCAAAGCACCAGATCAGCGCCATCCGCCCGCAGTTTCGCAAGCCCGGCTGCTGCCCCTTCGGCGACGGTCAGGCGTGCCCCACGCGCAACGGCAATACGCGCCGCCTGGCCGAGTTCCGCTTCCAATGACCCGATGATCAGTACCCGCGCCATATCACCCGCCGCGGTCTGACTTCACGATTTCCGTCATGGTGATGCCAAGACGGTTATCATCCACCATCACCACTTCGCCGCGCGCGACCAGGCGATTATTGACGTAGATATCCACGGCCTCGCCCAGTCGGCGATCCAATTCCACCACCGCACCGCGGCCAAGCTTCAGCAATTGGCTGACCTGCATGGTTGCGCGGCCCAACACGGCGCTGATCTGTACCGGGATGTCATAGACAGCATCCAAGTCGCGCATGGTGCCGGTTTGGCCTTGCGGGCGCTGATCCTGCGCCGGCGGTGCCATGGCTTCGAAATTATCCGATCCGCTCATGTCATTTTATCCTAAAGCTTTGGGCTTTCCAAAGGCTGACCTGTCTCAGATGAGGGGCCAGCGCTGGATCATCCATTTTGAATTTCGGGTTCAACGTATAGGCCGGCGGCGCTGAGCGCTTCAGCAATCGCTTGGCGTCGCTTCGCAAGATCGAATTCGGCGCTGCCCCCCTGCCAAGCCGCGCGCGCATCACCTGGGGCCAGCGTGGCATCCGGCACCAAGGTAACGGCAAGACCACCAACCAAGGCGCGCACATCTTCGATCAGGCCTGGCGCAACATGCAAATGTGCCTCTGGCAGAAAGCCCAATGCTGGGCGCAGTCTTTCGGCGAAATCAGCGACCAGGGTCGCGCTTTGCTGAGCGGCCAGCCCTGGCAACGCCGCATCCAGCATGGCAAGCGCAACGCGCGCGACCCCCTTGCTGGCTTCCATGGCGACATCGACCGAGGCTTGCTGGCTGGCAGCCAGGCTTTTGGCGATCTGCGCCAGGCTCTCTGTCGCGCGGTTGGCCGCTTCCTGGGTCATGGAAGCGCGGCCGGCGGCAAAGCCATCCTCGCGCGCTGCCGCGGCAACAGCGCGCAGCGTTTCTTCCATGGGGTCTGGTTCAGGCGGCAGCGGTGGCATGCGCGCCGCTTCTTCCCGCGCCGCATCCAAGGCTTCGATCAGTGAAGTGGGGGCGAATTCCCGCAAGAGTACCGTGCGCGAGACCGGAACAAATCCGTCTGACATCAATACACCATTTCGTCCTCACGCCCTTCCTGGAGCGTGATCTGGCCTTGCGCAGCAAGGTCCTTCGCCATCACCACCACAGCGGCCTGCGCCTCATCCACTTCGCGCAAGCGCACGGGGCCAAGACCGGCAAGGTCTTCCTTGAACATCTTGCCGGCGCGTTCGCTCATGTTCTTGAAGAATAGGTCGCGCAGGTTTTCCGAAGACCCCTTGAGCGCCAGCAGCAATTGTTCCTTGGGCACATTGCGGATCAGCACCTGGACACCTTGGCCATCCAAACGCACCAAATCATCGAAGGTAAACATCAGCGCCCGGATACGCTCAGAGGCATCCCGGTTGCGTTCTTCGAGGGCGGCCAGGATGCGGCTTTCGGATTGGCGATCCAAGTTGTTGAAGATTTCCGCCATCATTTCATGTGCATCGCGGCGCTGGGCCCGCGCGAGGTTGGACATGAATTCGGCCTTGAGGGTTTTTTCGACCCCCTCAAGCGCTTCCTTCTGCACACTTTCCATCCGCAACATCCGCATGACCACTTCCATGGCAAAGCTCTCGGGCAGCATGGAAAGAACCCGCGCGGCGTGTTCGGCCTTCACCTTGGTCAGCACAACCGCTACCGTCTGCGGGTATTCGTTCTTGAGGTAATTCGCCAGAACCGCCTCATTCACATTACCAAGCTTGTCCCACATGGTCCGTCCGGCGGGACCACGGATTTCTTCCATAATCTGCGCAACCCGTTCTCGTGGCAGGGTGCGCAGCAGCATGCGCTCCGTGGTTTCCCATGAGCCGACGAGATTGCCGGTTTGGCCAAGGGAATCGGTGAATTCGCGGGCAAGTTCTTCTACCGCCGCCGCCGAGACCGTGCCGAGGCTCGCCATTGCCTGGGAGATATCGCGGATCTCATCCTCATGCATCATAGCAAAAAGTTTGGAGGCATGCTCCTCACCCACTGCCAGCATGAAGGTCGCGGCCTTTTGGGGGCCCGTCATCTTGCCGCTCATGCCGGTTCCTCCGGCGGGGCGATCCAGCGTCTGATAACGTTGAGCGATTGCTCGGGGTTACTTTCCACCAATTGCTGAATCTGATTGATGGACGAAGCCCGCATCTGCCCCTGCACCATCGACAGCGTCACCATGCCATCCTGTTCTGGCACTGCGGCGCCGGCGACGGCCGGAAGTCCGCCGCCGCCAGCGGCGCCAGCCAGCGCACCGGTCTGTGACGGCTTCGCGAGAGTGACAAGGCGCCGCACCGCAGGCCGCCCCAAAAGCAGGATCGCCACCAGCGCAACCAGGGCAAAAAGTGCGCTTTCGATAATGCGGGCGACAGTCGAGGAGGTGAAGGCGATATCAAAGAAGCTGCGTTCGCCGCTATCCACCGGCATGGGCGGTTCGGCGAAGCGCATGGCCACGACCTCAACCTTGTCGCCACGGCGTTCGTCAAAGCCTACCGAGCTTCGCACCAATGTCGCGATCCGCGCCAATTCGTCAGCCGAGCGTTCACGATATTGCGGCGGCCCATTGGCCTGGGGTTCCCAAACACCATCCACCAACACACCAATGCTGATGCGCCGGATAATCGGCTGATCACGCGTGGTGCTGCGCGTGGTCCGCCCGATCTCGAAATTGGTGGTTTCTTCCTGACGGCTTTCCTGCGTGCTGCCCGGCGCGTTTTCATTGCCGGGCAGGTTGTTCTGCACCGTTGTCGGCGCAGGTTCAGAACCGCGAGAGCTTTCCTGAACGCTTTGCTGGCTGCGCGCCACCTGATTGTCAGGATCAAAGCGCTCTTCGGTGATCTGGACACGATCAAAATCCATATCAACCGTGGCTTCCGCACGCACGCGCCCCGGGCCCAGGCTGCGTTCCAGCATTTCCTCAACCGCGCGCGCCAGGCGCAATTCCTGAGCACGCCGCATTTCTTCCTGAGACGCCGCCGCCGCTGGGCCCGATAGCGCCTGACCACCGCGGGCCAAAAGCGCGCCGCGTGAATCGACAATGGAAACATTCTGCGGCCGCAAGCCAGGTACTGCGGTGGAAACCAGATGCAGCACCGACTGAATCGCTTCCCGATCAAGCCGCTGCGCGCCCTGCATGGTCAGCATGACCGAGGCTTGCGCATCACTACGTTCACGCGAAAAGGCTTCGCGACGCGGCAACACAAGATGCACGCGCGCGGCGCGCACACCAGACAGGGTCGCAATACTGCGCGCCAATTCGCCTTCCATGGCGCGCACACGGTTCATATCCTGCTGAAAGGGTGTGGTCGTCAGGCTTTCATTGCGATCAAAGATTTCGTAGCCAACATTACCGCCCGATGGCAGGCCTTCCCGCGCAAGCGACAGCCGCAGACGACCCACTTGGTCATCCGGCACCATGATCCGGGTGCCATTGCCTTCGATGCGATACGGAACCTTGGCCCGATCAAGTGCCGCGACTACCTGCCCGGCATCGCGTTGCTCCAAATCAGCATATAGAAGCCCCATGACGGGCTGACTGGCCCGCAGCACAAGCCAGACCATGAGCCCGAGCACAAGCACGGCCGTGCCGGCCAGGGCACCCAAGCGCCACATCCCTAAGGCACGCACCTGAGCGACGAAATTGCCCATCACCCCCAACCCTCTTTCCCAAGCGTCCCCTGAGCCAAAGCCCCGCTTGCAAGATTGTCATATACCACAATCGGCAAAAATTTCCTCAAAGGAAATGTTGGATTTAGAACAAAGTGGCGGAAAGACGATCCATGTATCATTTTTGATACATTTCTTGAGTTTCAGCGCCCCCTGGCTATGTCTCGAGCTTGCCGCCCGCTCAATAGAGAGGGGCGGCAAAACCACGAGACTGCGGAAAGAAGGTGCCTCAGTTACCTGAATTGACGTTGCGAAGCTTGTCGAAGCTGACCTGCAACTGGCCGAGTAGCAGCTTCAGATCACCGCCCGCCCTTTCGGCCCCAGTCACCTTGCCGACGGTCGTGAAGGGCAGCGCCTCAGGCTTTCCGCCGATAGAAACGCCGGTGACGCTCACCTTATAAGCGCCATCCGGCAGCGCTAGCCCATCAGCGCCCTTGCCATCCCAGGACCAGGTCTTGGGCGCGTTGCCAAGCGGCACCGTTTCCTGGCGCATGACGCGATCGCCGCTACCCCGGATGGTGACCAGGGCGGTCTGAGAGGCGCCGGCTGCCGGCAAATTCAGCGCCCCGGTACCACTTTGTAGGGTGATTTGCTCAGCCTCAACCGACACCTTCTGACCGATCAGCGGCGCGCTAGCGGTAAGCTGAGATGTCTGCTCCAGCGAGAGCAAGCGCTGCAGGTTCTGGTTCATCGCGATTTGCTGTTCGACCGAGGCAAACTGCACCAACTGATTGGTCATCTGGTTCGTATCCAGCGGATCGGTCGGGCTTTGGTTCTTGATCTGCGTGGTCAGCAGGGTCAG
>CAMCHA010000192.1 GCA_945874515.1 Asaia bogorensis | reverse complement strand
TCCGGCGCCTTGGTGGTGGAAGCGGATGGGCCGCGCTTCATTCTGGATTTCCCGGCGCGGCTTTCAGAACCAGCGATACCGCCGAATGGCCTTGCCGCGGCATTGGGTGCCGCGCCACGTGAAGTGCATCACGCGCGCGATTGGATTTGCGTCATGGAAAGCCCCGAACAGGTCGCGGCACTAACGCCTGATCACACTGCCTTGGCCGAACTTCCGGGTGCCGAACGCGTGATTGTCACGGCGGCAGGCGGTGAGGGGGTGGATATCACTTCCCGCTTTTTCGCCGTGAAGAATGGTGTGCCGGAAGACCCGGTGACGGGCACGGCGCATGTCCAATTGGTGCCGTTCTGGTCAGCCCGGCTTGGGCGCAAAACCCTTGTGTGCCGGCAAGCGAGTGCGCGCGGCGGCACGCTATGGTGCGAATGGCGCGGCGATCGCGTGCGCATGGCAGGCGATGCCGTGCTTTACGCCAAGGGCCAAATCCACCTGCCAGATGTGATTTAGCCCTTGATTTTTTGGCGTTACTTCTTTTCGCGGATCAGGGGTTACCCCCCAATCTCCCCGCCATCCTTTTTCACAATGGCAATCACGGCAGGGCGCGGCGGCACACCTTCGGCGAAATCCGGCCAGCGCGTGGACGGACGTTCAAAGGTTGAACCGGAATCCTCCCCCGGATGCTGGATCGCCAAGAAGATGGTCTTGTTATCAGGCGTGAAGCAGGGTCCACACACCTCAGCCCCCGTCGGCGCCTGGTAGAAAAGCCGCGTCAGCGCGCGCCCATGGCCGGATGTATCGGCGGCATAAAGCGCATCCGCCACACCGGCAGCGCCCGGCGCGCCATCGGTCGCAATCCAGATGCGCCCCTTGCTGTCGAAGGCGCAATTATCGGGGCAGGAAAGCCAGCCACGATCAGATATCGCGCGATGATAGCGCGTGCCGGCATCAATCCCCGGTGCGCCTGCCATCAGGAATAGCCCCCAGCGCATTTCACGTGCGGCGTGATCAACCTGTGGCGTACCGGCGCCCGGCGGGATTATTTCCACCACATGGCCATGCTGATTATTGGCGCGCGGATTGGCGGCATTCAACTGATCCGCGCGGCGATTGCTGTTATTCGTCAGCAGCACATAAACGCGGCCGGTGGCGGGGTTGGGCTCCACATCCTCTGGCCGGTCCATGGGCGTCGCACCCAAAAGGCTGGCGGCCTGGCGGGTATGGATCAGCACATCCGATTGGGCGTGGAAGCCATTGGCCGGCGTCAGTGGCCCTTGGCCCTGCACCAGATCAAGCCATTCCACCTTGCCATCATCATGGAATTTGGCGACCGAAAGCACGCCTTCATCCAGCAGATCGCGATTGGCGGCGCGATCAGTGGGATTCCAGGGACGCGCGGTGACGAAGCGATAGACGAAATCAAACCGCTCATCATCGCCCATATAAATCACCACGCGGCCATCGGCATTGATGGCGTGATGGCAGCCTTCATGCTTGAAGCGGCCAAGGGCGGTGCGCTTCACCGGCACCGCATTCGGATCATAGGGATCGAATTCGACAATCCAGCCGAAGCGAAAGGCCTCATTCGGTTCTTTCTCCACATTGAAACGATCAATGTGATTGGGCCAGGAATAGGAAGCCTGGTTGCGGATGCCATAGCGGCGGAAGCTTTCGGCATGCGGGGTCTTCGCGATATCGCCACCGAAATAGAGGTTGAAGTTTTCCTCAGCCGTCGTCACCGTGCCCCAAGGCGTATTCCCGCCGGCGCAATTATTCAGCGTGCCGAGCACCATTCTGCCGGTGGGGTCGGCTTTGGTCTTCAGCAGATCATGCCCGGCGGCGGGGCCGGAAATCCGCATCGGGGTCGCGGCGGTGATGCGGCGATTGAAGCGGCTTTCCTTGGCATAGCCCCAGCGGCCATTTTCCTTGCGGATTTCCACCACTGCAAGCCCATGGGCCATGATTTCGGCCTGCGCCTGTTCGGCACTCACGCGCTGGCGGGAAGCACTCCCAGTCCCAAGGCCAGCCCACATCAGATTGGGGTTGGTGTATTCGTGGTTCACCACCAAAAGCCCATGATCGCTGCCCTTGCTGCCCAAAGGCAGGGGGAGGAAGTCGACGTAATCATTATTGTAGCCGAATTGCGCGGCCTGCGACGCCGGCGTGGTCTTGCCGGCTTCGAAAGCGGGCGCGCCCGGCAGCATGGGATCACCCCAGCGGATGACGGTTTGCACTTCATAGCCTTCGGCCACGGATTCACGCTGCGCCAGGGCGCGGGCGGGTTCGCTGAAGGTCAGGCTGGAAGGTCCACCTGAAACCGGCACGGAAGACTGCGCGGCGGCATCGCGCGGCAGGCCAGCGGAAAGGGCGGTCAAGGCAGCGGCGGAGCCCAGCAGGGCGCGGCGGCCATAGCGCTGCTCAATAATCTCGCCGATTGGTGAATTGGGCGCGGGGTTGCTGCCGATATTCTCGCAATCATCAAAGGCTTCGAAGGTTTCGATTTGGTTTTGATGCTGATCCATTTTGCTCTCGATCCCGGCATGGCACGTCGCCTGGAGGCGACACGATTAAAGGTTATAACTGGGTGCGCCGGCTTCGACCAGAAAGATGGGAATTGTGAAGCTTTGGCGACACTGCCGCTTATCCCCGGCTCAACGCCACCAGCCCGCCGCGTGGAGGCTCGCCATCGCGGAAATGCGGCCAGCGGCTTCGCGGAGCGGTGAAACTTGCGCCAGGCCCCGCGCCGGGATGCGCCACGCCAGCGACCCAGGTCGCAGCCCCCGGCACCGCCGCCACGCCACCGAGCGCGGCACCGATTGGCACGGCATAGGCAAGGCGTGGCTCGCCGCGCGCCGCGCCATCCAGTGGCAGCACGTAAAGCGCATCGGGCAAGGCGCTATCGCGCAGCGGCTGGGCTGTGCCTACCAACAAATTCCCCGCCCCATCATGGGCAAGACTGCTGGGCGAGGCCGGCCAGGCGGGGACCATCACGGGTTCTCGCCCCGGGCGCAGGGGTGGCGGCAGGCGGCCTTCCATCAGGTTTTCCACAATGGCGGTATCGCCGGCGGGGTCGCGGGCGGCGAACAGAATTTCCACCACGGCGCCCGCTGGATTTCGGGGGATCTCCCGCAGCGTCAGCCAAAGCCGCGCGCCATTCGGGTCCAGCGCCAGCGCCATGGGGCGGCCAAGGCTGGTGGCACCCCGCGCCACCGCCGCGGGTGTTGGACGCCGTGAGAACCGTTCCGCCTATCCCGGTTTCTTTTCGCCAATCTTGTGTTGTTCGAGAGGTGGTGGAGCAGGGCAGGGCTTGTAGTGGCAGGGTTGGGGTTCGGGGTCCGGCGGACAGCATTTCTCGAGGGCTATTTGCTGGTCCATGCGGCGGTCAAGGTCGAGGGCGGCTCCGGGGTTGATGGTGCGGGTGATGTCCAACAGGGCCGTTTCGGCACTGGCGATAACCGTCTGCCGCAGGGTTTGCACGTGAGCTTCGTTATGGATGGCGCAGGTGTTGCGGGCGATGGCTTCCAGCGCGCAGATCATCGTATCGGCCTGGCGCGAGATGTGGAGAAGGGTGGTGTTAGTGACCTTCTGCAGCTGCACCATGGCGTTGAGGACCGCTGTGCCAGCGTCAACCGATGCCCGCACATTGTTCACTGCCGCGGTGTTGACGCCAATTGCTGCGGTGATGGCCGCCTGACCGGCCGCGAGGGCGCCATTGTCTGCATGGAGCGTTTGCAGTTTGGCGTTGATGGCTTGCAGTTCGTTGAAGGCGTCATTGAGTGTAGGCATGGGTCACCTCATTTGGCGGTTGTTCTGTCGCGATCATCCGGCGTTACGGAAACCTCGCTACTCACGGTCTCTCCCCACTTAAAGACAAGACTCCGCATGTCGTGGGGGGCAAGCATTTGCCCTTTGCCAATGGGCTTCGGGCTGGCAGCTACCTCACAGCGGATCATGCGCATGTCGCGGAGGTCGGTTTGCTTGAGGCTGGGGCCGGCGTCGAATTGCAGTTCCTTCAATATTGCCGGAATGGCGATGGTGATTGTGGCCGTGTCGCCAGGCTGCAGTAGGATCGTGCTGGGCGTTGGCAGGGTGAAGGAGGGAGCGGTTTCAAAAAGCGCCCCTGGCTTCAACTCACAAAGTCGCAATGTGAGGCGTTGCTGGGCAGGATCATAGGTAAGGCCACGCAACTGATCGATAACATGGAGCGCGGACTTACCACGGTTTTCGACGGTCACTGTCACGTCGAACCAGATGTCACGGTGGCCATCCACCGGGTCTGGCAAGGAGCGCCGCCGCCGAGATAGCACGATGTCCTGAATTATGAGTGCAGTCACCATGGCTGTTTCACGCCCATCAACAACTGCAGCAGGGCGAGGGGCCGGTTGGCCCCATGCCCGCACAGGTGGGAATCGTCTGGCCGTTGCTCGGACCCTCACCGCCATCAGAATTCGCGGGATCGCGCGTGGCCAAACCTACCTGGGCACGATAGGTGTTTTCATCGGTGATGGCTTGGCCCTCGGGGTCAACAGCATCGAAGGTGCCATTGGCGCGGTGAAAGGCGTGGGAGAGTTCATGAAATAGAATGACAGAGCGAGGCAAGGAGATTCTGTTACCGTTGACATCAAAGACAAACATCTGATTGTCGAAGCAATAGGCGACTTGGATAAAACCATTGGCATCCGGGCCAAAGGTGACGCCGCCTACCAGATTGATCGGCACCTGACCGCCCAGGCCATCGGGGATCAAGGTGCCGGCAGGCGCCGCTGAAATAATCACATTGCCGGCCGATTGGACCAGTGCCTCGATCCTGTCCTGCCCGCCGCCTGCGGCAGACTTAGTGTATTCGACAGCATCCACGTCCGGACCGCTCGATGACTGTCCTAAGTTACCATCGCAGCGCGTTATGGTGAAGAGATCCACCACTGCGGCAGAGCTATTTGCTAGCTTGCTGATAAAGAGAGGCACATCTTTCTCCGCCAGTTAAAGCAACAAATACTTTTTCGCTATGTTTTCTTTAAGTTAAAAAAAACGGTTTGGCAACACTTTTGTCAACACTAGGGCATGAGGCAGGCGAAGTTTTTTATGCGCCGCTCACCGCAAGCTGCCTGCGCCAGTCGGCCGGCGCCGAGGACGCACAGCTTATCCGCCGCAAGCCCCCTGCCTCAAACCGCGCGGCGTAAAGCGTGCCTTGGTCCAAGGCATTTGGCTCCGCTGCTGGCCCGTCGGAGATAAAGCGCCACAACAAACCACCTTCTCGCCCATCGGCCATGAACACCACCGCGCGACCATCGGCTGACTGCGCCGCCGCCACATCGCGCGCGCCAAGCCGGCCCAAGGCGCTGCGCTTCACTGGCACGGATTGCGGTTCGAAAGGATCAAGTTCCACCACATGGCCGACCTCAGACGCCGCCACTCCAGGCAGGCGCCGCGCCCAGGCGGCACCTTCGCCTTCGCTCAGCAGCAGGCTGCCCCAGGGGGTCGCGCAGCCACCTGTCACACCAAATACGCCACGCGCCGGCCCGCCCGCGCCGCCCATGCGGCAGAGCGTGCGCGCATGCAGGCGGCGCATCTGATAGCCGCCTTCCGTCACCATCCAAACGCCGCCGCGGCGCTGGATACTGATCAGGCTGGCACCCTGCATGGCGCCGGCAATCTCTGGCCGGTCCCGCCCATCGGCAAAGGCCATGGCGGGGTC
>CAMCHA010000191.1 GCA_945874515.1 Asaia bogorensis | reverse complement strand
CCGCGGGCTTCCGCATCAATCCCCGGAAAGGCGCCAGAGGTATCAACAAATGAAAGGATCGGCAGGCTGAAGCGCCCGGCCAGTTCCATCAGGCGCCGCGCTTTCCGGTAGCCCTCGGGCCGCGCCATGCCGAAATTATGCTTCACTCGGCTTTCGGTGTCGTGCCCGCGTTCCGTCCCCAGCACCATCACGGCGCGGCCACGGAAGCGCCCCATGCCGCCCACCACCGCCGCATCATCGGCGAAGGCGCGATCACCCGCGAGGGGTGTGAAATCCTGGATCAGCGCGGCGATGTAATCTGTCGCATGCGGCCTATCGGGGTGGCGTGCCACCTGCGCCTTCTGCCAGGGGGACAGCTTCGCATAGGTGGTCTTCAGCAGCGCTTGGGCCTTGTCGCCGAGGCGACCGATCTCCTCGGCTACATCAATGCCGCCGGCATCGGTGGTCCGACGCAACTCCTCGATCTTGCCCTCAAGCTCGGCGATGGGTTTTTCGAAGTCCAGGAAGTGACGCATAGGGTTGGGTTAGCCGAAATCCGCCCGGGATGCGACCCCTCGTTTAGACAAGGGGTGGTGTTCGGCGACCAGACTGCGCAGCCGTTCCTCCAGCACCTTGGTGTAGATTTGGGTGCTCCCGATATCCGCATGTCCCAGCAGGATTTGCAGGCTGCGCAGATCCGCGCCCCTTTGCAGCAGATGGGACGCAAAGGAATGCCGCAGCACATGCGGGCTGACCCGGGCGGGGTCGAGCCCTGCCGCCAGCGCCACTTCCTTCAAAATCAAGCCCAGCCCCTGGCGCGTGACATGCCCCCCCGCCCCCCGAGAGGGAAACAGAAACCGGCTGGGCTTGCCCTTATCCTCGGGCCGGGCGGCCAGGGCTAAGGCCCGGGCGCGTTCGGAAACCGGCACCAGCCTTTCCCGCCCGCCCTTGCCGCGCACCGCCACCAGGGGGGCGCCAGGCCGGAGCGCCGCCGCGGGCAGGCTGACCAATTCAGTAACGCGGAGCCCGCTGCAATAAAGCATTTCCACCACCGCTGCCGCCAAAGACCCACGCTTGCCAGGCAGGGCGGCGGCGGCGGTGATCAGCGCCTCCACCTCCTCCTCACGCAGCGCCTTGGGCAGGCTTTGCGGCAGGCGGGGGGCTTCCAGCAATTCTGAGGGGTCGTCAGCGCGAACGCCCTCTCGCAGCAGGAACTGATGGAACTGGCGGATGGCGGAAAGCCGCCGTGCCTGGGTGCGCGCGGCCAGGCCCTGCGCCGCCAAGCCAGCCAGCCAGGCGCGCAAAAGGGCGCTATCGGCAGCATGCAGTGCTGCCCCTTTGGCGGTGGTGAAGGCCGCGAAATCCTGCAAATCCGCCTGATAGGCGGCTAGTGTGTTGCGCGCCGCGCCGCGTTCGGCGGCTAGCATTTCCAGAAAAGCCTCGACATGGCGGGAAGGCCCCGCCCGGATCGCTCGGTCAGCGCCCGCGGAAGCGATCATTTGGGATGGTGCGCTCCACGGCCTGAGGGGTCACGCTGGGTGGAAAGGCGCCAAGTAGGATCAGGCCCACGGCAAAAAGGCCAAGCACCACGGCAGCAACCAGCAGAATCGGGTTACGGAACATGCTGGCGTCTGGGCTCCCTCTCGCTTTCCTGAAATCGTGCTAACGCTCAGTCCCAAGATGCGCAACTCTATCTTTGATGATGCCCTGCCAAGCCTGCCGGAACCCGCCGCAAAGCGCGATCCGGCGCGGCCCAGTATTGTCCTGGTTGGGCTGCCGGGGGCGGGGAAATCTGCGCTCGGGCGGCGGCTGGCCGGGCTTCTGGGCCTACCTTTTCGAGACGCCGACACGGAAATCGAAAACGCCGCCGGCATGCCAATCACGGAAATTTTCGCCCGCTATGGCGAACCGCATTTCCGTAATGGCGAACGCAGGGTAATTTCCCGCCTGCTGGCCGGCCCGCCTTTGGTGCTGGCAACCGGCGGTGGCGCCTTTGCCGATGCCGCCACGCGGGCCGCGATTCGCGGCAGTGGCGCCATTTCCATCTGGCTGAAATGCCCGCTTTCGGTGCTGATCCGCCGTGTGGCGGGGCGGGAACATCGCCCCATGTTCCTGAATGCCGACCCGGCCGAGGTCCTGCAGCGCCTGATGAACACCCGCCACCCGCTTTATGCCGAGGCTGACATCACGCTGCCCTGCAATGATGAAAGCCTGGATCTCACCACCCGCCGCCTGGAGCAGAGCTTGAAAGCCTATCATCCGCCCGAATGCGTGCCCGTTGGCCTTGGCGAACGCGCTTATGAAGTGCTGGTCGGGCAGGGCCTGCTGGCGCGTGCCGGCGGCTTGCTGGCGCCGGTGCTGCCGGCCAAGCGCGTGGCGATCATCTCAGATGCCACGGTGGCGCCCTTGCATTTGCCAAGCCTGCGCGCCGGCTTGCAGGAAGCGGGCTTTGCCATTGCGGCCGAACTGACGGTCCCCCCCGGGGAGGCCAGCAAGGATTTCGGCCGGCTGCATGGGCTTTTGGATGATCTGCTCTCAGCCGGCGTGGATCGGCGCACATCGGTGATCGCGCTTGGCGGCGGCGTGGTGGGGGATTTGGCGGGCTTTGCCGCGGCAATTGCGATGCGCGGCCTGCCTTTCGTGCAAATTCCGACAACGCTGCTGGCCCAGGTGGATAGCAGCGTTGGCGGCAAGACCGGTGTGAACCTAAAGGCTGGGAAAAACCTGGCCGGTGCCTTTCATCAGCCAAAGATCGTGCTGGCCGATACGGATACGCTGAGGTCTCTGCCGCCACGCGAATTGCGCGCGGGTTACGCGGAAGTGGCCAAGCACGGGTTATTGCAGGGCGAATTCTGGCATTGGTGCGAAGCCAATGGCCAGGCGGTAGTGGCGGGGGACGCCGCAGCCTTGACCATTGCCGTGGTTGAATCCTGCAAACTGAAAGCTGGCGTGGTGGCCGCAGATGAGCGTGAGGAAAGTGCGGAGGGCGGGCGCGCCTTGCTCAATCTTGGGCATACCTTTGGACACGCTCTAGAAGCGGAGGCGCGCTTTGATGGTTCTGTGCTGCATGGCGAAGCGGTCGCGGTCGGGCTTGGGTTGGCTGCTTCGCTTTCCGCGCGGCTTGGCCATTGCAGCCAGGAATGGCCTTCGCGCGTGATTGCGCATCTGGCAGCTTGCGGCCTGCCCGCGCGCATCACCGATCTGCCACGCCGCTTCACGGTTGATGCGCTTCTCGGGCGCATGGCGAAGGACAAGAAAAACCGCGACGGCACAATGCGCTTTGTTCTGCTGCGCGGCCCCGGGGATTGCTTCACCAGCAGCGATGTGCCGGCGGAGATGGTGGAGAAGCTGTTGCGCGATGAGGTGGCGGGGTGAGCAGGACGGCTTCATCAATGTGCGTGTATTTAGCAGGAATATTTGTCAACTTACCTAAATGACGCTCCGATCACCTCCTCGCGTGATGATCTTTTTGGCATAACGCCATTTGCTCACGCACTCGCGCGCGGCATCCAGGAAATGCAAGCACCCGAAGGCATGGTCTTTGCGATCGATGGCTCCCGGGGCTCAGGCAAGACAAGCGTTATCAATTTGATCAAGAAGGAATGGGAGCGCGAAGAAAGAGAAACCATCAAAGGTGTTTCGTACTCACCATGGTCGGTTAAGGGAACCAATTCTGTCAAACTTGGCTTCCTCCGCTCACTCTATGCGGCCATGAACAAAGGGCCTGCTTTAAAAGCGCGTGATGTAGTGAACCAGTTTAGTCGTTGGATCTTACCCCACTTGGCGCGTGGCACAGGGCAGGCAGGCGAAGTGGCTGGAAACTTGCTTGGGGCACCCCCAGGCGCAGGCGGCGCAATAGCTAGGTTAAGGATTCATTCTCCCAACCAGAAGATGACGGTAGCTGCGATGCAGATGGCCGAGAAGCAGGTGTGGGCATAGCGGTCGTATCGGGTTGCGATGCGACGCCAGTCCTTCAGGCGGCCGAAGGTGTTCTCGATGCGATAGCGCTGGCGATACAAGGTCTTGTTGTATTCGATCACGGTCTTGCTGTTCTTGCGCGGCGGGATGCCGGGGGTGATGCCCCTGGCGGCCAGCGCTGCACGGAAACCGTCACTGCCGTAGCCCCGATCGGCCAGCAGTTCGCGAGCAAGTTGCAGGGCATCGATCATCAGACCGGCGCCCTTGCGGTCGTTCATCTGCCCTTCGGACAGTAGTATGATGATGGGACCGCTACTATCCTTGTATATGGCGTGGTGGAGCTTGGAGTTCAAGCCGCCCTTGGTGCGCCCGATACGGCGGGGAACAGCCGCTTTTGGAGCAGGCTGGCGGGGGACAAACATTGGCTGGCATGGGGGGCAAGAGACTTTAACCAGCGCCGTTTTTGGCCCCCGGGAGGGAAAGGGCAAGCCGGCACGCCCCGCAGGCAACGGCACGCCCTCGGGCTACCCCGTCTCAGGCAATCCGCGGGGTCTCCTGGGCCTTCGCGGCCGTAGCTGCCTCCGCACCCTCCTGCTCCTCGAAGTTCACGACGTTTAGCTCTACGACAAAGAAGCAGAGAATCCAGAGAAAGGCGTCGTAGAAGTTGAAAACATCGCCGTTTACGCCCCATAGCACCGCGACGACACAAAGAGCGCCATAGAGGCCGATCTTGATGCCATTGCGGATGCGCCATTCGGTCTTGCCGAATTCGCCCGGCGCATACATGTCGTAGAGGAGCGCGGCGGTCACGAGGACCCATAGCGACGCACTCACTGCATAGAGCCACATGCCCTGGGTCACATACATGTAGAGGGCAAAGAAGATCAGGCCGTAGGCAAGGATTTGGACGGCCCAAATGACGATCTTTTCGAAGCGGTTGTCATAGGGCTTGTCGAGGGTGGTCGATTCATATTCGAAGATTGCCAGCAGCATGAGCCAGCCGATGGAATCGAGCGCCTCGAAAAACTCGGCGGTCGTGAAGTAGAAAAAAACGTTAATGAATAGCAACCCGTAGATTGACCATTTGAAGGCCAGGAATCGTAGCTTTGGATTGCCGAGAATACTCACCTTTGCCTCCATACAGGGGACGTTCGCATGCCATGGTAGAAACACAATTGCAATCACAAATTCGTGACAAGCGGTCTGCATGGCGTGGCAGAGCCCTGCCTGGCGGATACCCCGCGCCGCGGCACGCTTGCCCCGGGGCGGTCCCGGTTCCATTCCCCCCGTCATCTATTTCGCCAACTCATGCTGCGCCGCAGCATAACAAAACCCATTCAGATCAATGCGTGAGACCTTGTTGGAAAAATCGGCCAACCCTCAAGCTTTGGAGAGAGTCCCCCGATTTGGAGAAAAAAGGCCAACCATTCCGCTCTTGCACTATCAAGGTTGCTGGCGAAAAGCCCGCAAATACTCGGGAATTTCCAAACCCACCCAGGGCTGAGAGCATGTTTACGTAAGGGGAGGTGGCGTAGGAAAGGGGACCGAAAAGGCAAAACTCTCTGTTGACGAGAGTCTGAGCAGGCTCAAATCCAGAGAAGCACTAACCGCGCCTCGCAGCCATCTGATGTCGCTGCCGACGTAGAGATACGTGCAGCGACGCGCGAAAGGCACGGGCGACGACGGAGGGGGCGAGCGCGACTTTGTGGATCCAGCGGTTCCCGGGCTTTGGCCGCCGGCGGCCCAGCAAGTGCTAGGCCGCCGGCGCGCCAGGCTCAGAAAATATGGACGAAGACGAAGAA
>CAMCHA010000190.1 GCA_945874515.1 Asaia bogorensis | reverse complement strand
CGCCCACCGCAACCACGGCCCACTTCCGGGCCACCCAATTCCATGGCGAAAACACCATCGCGCTTGAAGCAGACATCGCCGATAGCAACAGCCTCACCGGCGGCTTTCTTCTTCGATGATGTTTCAATGATGGTTGGGCAGGAACGCCCGCCAAACAGCAAGGACGTTGTGTCACTTTTCGGGTCGCAACCAATCAACAAAACGCGCTTGCCTTGCTGCGCCATCATGTAGCTCAGATTCGCGAGCGTGAAGGATTTACCGATACCACCCTTGCCATAAATGGCGATGATCTGGGTTTGCTTGGCAGCCGGTGAGGTCTGCACAGGATCAGGCGCCAGCGATGCTTCTGCGCGCAGCGCATCATGCATACCACTCATGGATGGAGCGTTTGGCTTCCCCGGGACAGCATTCATTGTTTGTTTCTCCAGTCCAGAACCATTTTGAGGCAAGCAGGATCTTCGAAAGCCTGACGATAAGCTTGCGGCGCGTCATCAGCGGCGGCGCGATGCGTGATCAGCCCAGCCAACGAAAGCCTGCCAGACGATATCAACGCATTCACCGCATCCAGATCGGTCTGCTTCCATTCTGCAGCGATGGCGATGCGCGCTTCACGCATGAAGGCTGCAGGAAAGGCGAAGGAAAGCGGCGCGCTGTAAAAACCAGCCAGTGTCACCACGCCACCAGGGGCCAAGCGCGCAATCAGCGCATCCAACAGCGCAGAATCGCCGCTTACGTCACAAATCGCGCGATAATCGCGCCGCGTATCTTCCGCCGGATCGCAGACCACATAGCCCTGGCCGTCATCGCGCCGCGCTGGGTTGGTTTCCCAGACAATCGGTGCGGGATGGCCGGCAGCGATAACAATGCGCGCCAGCAGGCGCCCCAATACGCCATGGCCGATGATCAATTCCGGAATGGCTGCGTGCGGCAGCATGATGGCGTGATGCGCCGTCGCCGCCAGCGCCAAAAGCACGGCATCCGCACCAAGCGCCGGATCAACTGGTGTTACGCGCGCACCTGCCACAACAAGCCGCGCAGCAGCGCCACCAAACAATCCGCGAATATCGCCAAAGCAACGTGCGCCAGGCACAAAAACCGCTTCACCCAATTGTCTGCCGGCTTCCGCGCCCGCCTGGACCACTCGGCCCACGGATTCGTAACCAGGCACCAGCGGGTAACCCATGCCGGGAAAGGATGGCATGCGCCCAGACCAGAGCAGACGTTCTGTTCCGGTGCTGATGCCGCTCCAATCAATGTCCACGACAACATCCTGCGCGCCTGGCGGCGTCAATTTCAGTCGCGACAGCGAGAGCTGTTCGGGTGCGCTGAGCAGGATAGCGAGTGTTTCCACTCTTGGACTCCCCCTTGGGTTTTGTAACTCTACTGTGACGCTTGTCTCTGTCAAGTCAAATTGACAATAAAAGAATCATGTCACTTCAACTTGTCGCATCGGCTTGCATCACCCGGGTCAACAGCGGCGTATCGGTGGGCATCAAGCGCGCCCCGGTGAAGCCGGCGGAGGTCAGCATCGCGGCCAGTTCATCCGGCCGACGCGGGCGGCCCCTACCCATCGCAAGCAGGTAAAAGCCGAAATAAGCGCCGCCCATGGGCTCGGCGCCCGCGGTGCCAGCCATGGGTTCGGCAATCAGCACCCGTCCGCCCTTTGGCAGGGCTGCGCGCACGCGCCGCAGCAGGGCTTGCACCACATCATCATCATGATCGTGCAGCACGCGCACCAGGCTGATGATATCGGCGCCCAAGGGCAGCGAATCGGTGGTGAAATCCCCGCCCATCGCCATCGCGCGATCGGAAAGCCCTTCACGGGCAAAGCGCTGCCGGCCCTGTTCGGCCACCGCCGGCAGGTCAAACAGCAGCAGATCAAGCCAGGGGTTCGCCTTACCAACGGCGGTCAGAAAGGCGCCGCTGCCGCCGCCCACATCCATCAGCCGCCGATGCTGGCCAAAGCGGTAAGCCGCCAATACTTCCTGCGCCACCATGGGCTGGCTGGCCGCCATCAAGGCCGTGTACTCAGAAACTTTCTCGCCCGGCAGCGCCCCTGGCTGCGCGGCGCCGGCATAGGCCCAGTATTGCGCGAGCGCCGTGCCACCCCTTTCGCGGCGGAGCAATTCCACCGGGTCCGCCAGATCGGCGTAGAGCATGGCATGGTGTTCCACCATGGCGGCGATGCCGGGATTGCCGATCATGGCCGCGCCCAATTCGCCAAGCACCCAGGCGCCATCCGCCCGCCGGCGCACGAGCCGGAGCGATTCGGCCGCCACCAAAAGCCGGCTCATCGCTTCAGGCGAAAGCCCGAGTCGCGCTGCCAAGGCGCCTTCTTCCGTCGGCGCTTCGTGCAAAGCCTCAAACAGTTTCAGCCGCACACAGGCGGCCAGTACCTGCGAATAGACAAAGCCAGCGCAGAGATCGAACAATTCCCGCGCGCGGCGGCGTGCCAGCGGGCGGGTCAGCGGAAAACGCGCGGCCCAAGCACGGAAACCAGGGCGCGCGGTGAGAGATTCGCGCCAGGCGCTGAAACGATCAGACCAGGACAACCCCTGATCCCCCTCAGCCCTTTCCGGGGGCAGCGGCATGGCCCTCGCCATGGTTCAGGCTGAGGCCAGTTTGCGCGGCAAAAGCCGGCCCACTTCTTCCAGCATGGCCGCACGCAGCAAGGTGCGGCCGGGGCAGGCTGGAATCGACTCCACCGCCGCATTGGCAAGCGTCTTCAGCCGCGCCACCGCGCCATCCAGGCCCAATTGCAGCACGGCACTTGGCCGGCCGAGTGCCTTGTCGCGCCCAACGGGCTTGCCAATGCTGGCCTCATCTTCCACCGCATCACGCAGGTCATCGGCAACCTGGAAGGCCTCACCCAGCCGATCCCCCAGCAGGCGCCAGGCTTCGGCGTCGGCCACACCTGCCGCAGCAGCGCCGGCCACGGAAGCGGCCGCGAAAAGCGCCCCGGTCTTTTGCCGCTGATATTCGGAAAGATCGGCGCGCGGTTCACATTCCCAGGCCTGCCCGGCAACAATGCCAAAGGGCACGCCGACGCCATCGCCAATGGCATTGATCACCGGGCCAAGCCGTTCCGGCGCGCCGCAGCCGGCCCGCGCCACGGTTTGGAACGCCAGCACAATCAAGGCATCCCCGGCGAGTACCGCCAGCGGTTCGCCAAAGGCACGATGCACAGAAGGCCGACCCCGGCGCATATCCGCATCGTCAAAACAGGGCAGGTCATCATGAACTAGGCTGGCGCAATGCAGCAGCTCAATCGCCGCCGCAGCAGCGCCGGCAAGCCTTGGCTGGTCATCACCGCAAGCCGCCGCAACAGCAAGCGTCAGGCGCGGGCGAATGCGCGCCCCTTTCGGGAAAACCGCGTGCCGCAGGGCGGCGGCGAGGCGGGGCGGGGTGCCACTCGTCTCGGCGGAGAGCACCGCGTCTGCGAGGCTGCTCTCGATACGGGCCAAGGCGTCCATGCGTTACCTCCCAAGGGGTGACGCAAGCATGTCGCGGCAGCCCTATGTAAGTTTTTTGATACTCATGGATTGTCCAGTTATCTTGACACTCATGTCAAGGCTTTTTCATGCACGCGCGGCAAATTGCGTCTCACGATCCGCGCGGTCCATCAATTCCAGCGCCCAAACCAGCCTTTCGCCGTAGCCCGCGCCAAGTGGCGGCCCTTCGGGTGCGGGGGCCGCGCGCACTGCATCCACCAGAAAGCGCGTGGCGTGCGATGGCGCTACATCTGCGCCATCCTGTTGCGCGGCCAGCGCGCCGGCGGCACGCGCCAAAAGCCAGGCCTTACGCCGCCCGGACACCACCGCACGACGAGAGACAGAATCGAGACCCTGGCGTTCAACCTCTCGCCCGATTTCGGCATAGACCAAGCGCGCCGCACCAATCCCTGGGCGGCAATCCCATGGCAGCAGCGCAATGCCGGGCCAAGCGCGGCGATAATGTGCTTCCGCGGCCCCCAGCAGCCGCGCGACCACGCGACCCAGCGCGGGGGAAAATACAGGATTGGCGATCAGCCCTTCCGCCGAAAGCCCTTCCTCAGCCAGCCAGGATTGCGGCAGATAAACCCGCCCTGCCTTGGCATCTTCGCCGACATCACGGGCAATATTGGTAAGCTGCATGGCAAGGCCAAGATCGCACGCGCGCGCAATGGCTTCCGGTGAACGCACGCCCATCAGCAGCGTCATCATGGCACCGACGGTTGCCGCGACGCGCGCCGCATAGGCTTCCAGCGCGGCGATATCTTCATAGAATTGGCCTTTGGCGTCCCAGGCGAAGCCTTCCAGCAGCGCCGCCGGCAGGGCGCGCGGTACGCCATATTGCTCAACAACCGCCGCGAAAGCGCGATCTGCCACGTGATTCCAAGGCCGCCCGGCATAGGCACCATCCAGGCGCTGTTGCAGCAGCGCAAGTGACGCTGTGGGGTCATCGCTCATGTCAATCGCGTCATCCGCAACACGGCAAAAAGCATAAAGCGCAGCAGCCGGGGCAGCGATGCGGCGCGGCAAAAGGAAGGATGCGGCGCGGAAGCTTTTGGAACCACCCGCCAGCAGCTTGTTGCAAGCCGCAAGATCTTCGGCAGAAATACCGGTCAGTCCAGACATGCGTACCCCCTCAGATGTTCGATAATTTTCTTTGTTTCAGTCATTTTCTGCCGTCCGGCGCCGGAAGCGGCGCACACCAAGCGCCACAGCCAAAGCAACGACTGGAATGGCGACACTGGTGACGATTTCTTCGCGGAAGTTGGCCCCAGAAATGGCCAAACCCTTGGCCAGATAGGCAACAAGCCCAACCACGTAATAGGTGATGGCGGCCACCGAAAACCCTTCGACCGCCTGCTGCAACCGAAGCTGCTGACGCGCGCGCCGTTCCATGGAAGCGAGCAAGGCCTGGTTCTGTCTTTCTCGCGTAATGTCAACACGTGTGGAGAGAAGTTGCGTGGCACGGGCCACGCGTTGGGAGAGCATTTCCTGCCGTGCGCCGACCGCCTGGCAGGTATTCATGGCCGGCGCCAGGCGACGTTCGGTGAATTCACCGAAGGTCTGCATGCCTTCCATGCGCGTCTCCCGCAACTCCTGAATGCGGTTGCGGACCAATTCGTAATAGGCAGCGGCAGCGGAGAAGCGAAAACGATGGCGCGATTCTCGGCTTTCCGCTTCCGCCGCCATGCGCGTCAGGCGTTGCAGCAGCAGCGGTTCATCCGCTTCCTGCGCTTCCACCAGCGCCGCGCTGATTTCCGCCAATTCACGTTCATGCGCGCCAATTTGCGGCGCCACTTCCTGCGCGACAGGCAGCGCCAGCAGCGCCATGATGCGGTAGGTTTCCATCTCAAGCAGGCGCTGCGTGAGCCGCCCCGCCTGATAGGGCGACATGCCGCCATCATAAATCAGGAAACGGCTGAAACCATCATCCTGGATGCGAAAATCCGTAAAGGCATGCGCCTGGCCGCCAGCCAGTGGACCGCCCACCAGCATGTGGTCACGAAAATAGCGCCGCGAGATTTCACTGATGGCCAGCGGCACATCCTTGGAAGCCAGCAGCGTGACATGCGCGGCAGCGATCACCTGGCCGGGCAAGGCTTTCAGCCATTCCGCCGGCAGGGCATGGATGGCAGCCGCCGCGAAGGGCTCAGGCTCCGAGCCCGCGACCACCACCATGAAGCGGCTGAATTCGCCATGCCTTTCCCATTTCAGGCGAAACGGCCCGAAATCCGC
>CAMCHA010000189.1 GCA_945874515.1 Asaia bogorensis | reverse complement strand
TGGTGCCGAGCAAAGGGGAAGCGCGGCGCCTGATCGCCAATGGCGGCATTTACGCCAATAACCAGCCCGTTACCGCGATTGATATCGTGCTAAAGAATGACGATTTGCAGGATGGCGTGATCAGGCTTTCCATCGGCAAGAAGCGCCATGTTTTGCTGAAGCCGGCGTGAGTTTATCCGGCTTTACTCCATAATTCCGGCTGCAATTCTTCCTTGCGGTTCGGGAACAGCGTGGCGCAGGCAAGGGTCACGCAAGCAACCCCGCCCAGCACCAGCATGGAAAGCGAAAGCGATCCCGTCGCTTCATGCAAAAAGGCAATGAGCGGTGAGGCTATCGCCGCACCCAGAAAGCCCACCGTAAAGCGTATGGAATAAAGCTTCGCGCGCAAGGCGGGGGCCACATAACGCGCCGTCATCGTCTCATTCACCGTCACTTGGCCGAAGATGCAGGCCGCAACCAGCCCCGCCACCGGCAGCACGACCCAGCCATCCAGAAAGGCGAGTGCGAAAAGCCCCGGCACCACCAGCACCGCCAGCGGCATGAACACTGCTTTGAGCGTGTGCCGATCAATCATACGTCCCACGCTGAATTGCGCGACACCGCCGCAAATCGTCGCCAGGAAGGAAAGCAGGCCCACAATCGGCAGCAATTCCGGGCTGCCTGCCAGGCGTTCCTGCATCAGCTTCGGGATCAGCAGCGTATAGGCATTGAACACCAAGCCCGAGACAGTGGCGATGGCGAGCAGAATAATCACCGCGCGGCGCACCAAGGCGGGCGGGATCTCAGGAAAAGGCTTGCCGCCCGCCTGGATGCGTTCCGAATCAAAGGGCGGTTCGCGCCAGTAAAAGAACCCCGCAATGATGCAGGCGATACCGGGGATAATGAAGGCCCAGCGCCAGCCGACATCGGCGGCGATGAAGGCAGTCAGCACGGGGGCGGTTGCCACGCCCAAATTGCCGAAAACACCATTGATCCCCATGGCGCGGCCCACTTTGTCGCCGGCTGCTTCCACCAGAATCGCGGTGCCGATCGGGTGATAAATCGCCACAAAAGCCCCCATGGCGCCCAGCGTAATGGCAAGGATCATGGGTGATGGCGCAAACCCCGCCGCCACCATGAAGGCGCCAGAGCCCATGAAGAAGGCCACCATCAGAAAGCGCCGCCCGAAGCGATCCGCAAGCCAGCCCATGGGCAGGGCGCAAATGCCATAAATCACGAACATGGTGGTGCCGAGTGCGAGGATGGGCCCGTAATCCCCGCCGAAAAGCTCGGTATCCTGTTGCATCATGGCGAGCACGGCGGTTGCCAGGATCAGCAGGCTGTAATGGGTGAAACTATGCGCGGCATTGATCAGAACCACCTGCCGTCTGGCTGCATCCATGCGCCTATCCCCCAAAAACTATAGGCATCATGCAGGATTGGCAGGGCTTGCGCCACGGGGGGCGCGGCGGCGCAATTGGCGCAGCACATCGCGCGGATGGAAGGCGCCAAGCGCCATGCCGGCGAGCGTAAAGGCGGCCATGCCGACCAGGATCATGAGGCCTGCCCGCAGTACCGCCCCAAGCCCCGGCAGCACCAGCCCGACGCCAAAGACCAGCGCTGCCATGATGGCGCTCGCCAGCACCAAGCGCGGCAGCACGCGCCGGCAGCGCCGGTCCAGCACCAGGTGGCCTCGGCGGAGCAGCAGCCAGGCCAGTAGCCCGGCATTCACCCAAGCCGCGATGCTGGTTGCCAAGGCAATACCGACATGCCCCAGCACATTCATCAAAGCCAGATTCAGCGCCAGATTGACTGCAACAGATAGAATCCCGATCCGCACCGGGGCCGAGGTATCGCCGCGCGCGAAAAACGCCGGCGCAAAAACCTTCACCAGCACAAAGGCCGGCAGGCCCACGGCATAGGCCACCAGCGCCGAAGCCGAAGCCGCGCTTGCCACCGCATCAAAGGCGCCGCGCTGGAATAGCGCCGCCACAATTGGCCCCGCCGCCACTGCCAGCCCCGCTGCGCAAGGCAGCGTCAGCAGCACCGCCAATTCAATGCCGCGATTAAGCGCGCGATGTGCGGCAAGCTTTTCCCCCAGGCGCAAATGCCGCGCGAGCAAAGGCAAAAGCGCCGTGCCAAGCGCTGCACCAATCACCCCAAGCGGCAATTGCGCCACACGATCCGCATAATAGAGGTAGGAAACGGAGCCGCTCACCAGAAAGGAGGCGATGATCACATCCACCGCCAGGTTGATCTGTGTCACTCCAGCGCCCAGCACCCCCGGCACCATGCGGCGCAGCACGTGCCGAATGGGTGGTGTGAGCGCCGGGCGACGGTATAGGCGAAGCACCATCCCCGCCTGCCGCGCCGCAACCCACACCATGGCAAGCTGCGCGATGCCCGCGGCAAAAACCCCCCAGGCCAAGGCATGGCCAGGTGTCGGCAAATAGGGCGTGAGGCCCACCAGCGCGGTCATCAACAGCAGGTTGAAGAACACCGGCGCGGCGGCGGCGGCGGCGAAACGATCCAGGCTATTCAGCACGCCGGAAATCAGCGCAGTCAGGCATATCAGCGGCATGTAGAAAAACGTGATGCGCGTGAGTTCAACGGCCAGCGCGAATTTCTCCGGCGTAGAGGCAAAGCCCGGCGCCAGCACGCCGATCACCTGCGGCATAAAAATCAGCGCGATCAGCGTCAGCAGCGAAAGCCACAGCATCATCAGCGTGCCCATGCGTTCCGCCATATCACGCGCGGCAGCGCGGCCTTCGGTGGCCAATACGCCGGCAAAGGCGGGCACAAAGGCCGCGTTGAAGGCGCCCTCGCCAAACAGGCGGCGGAACAGATTGGGCAGTTTCAGCGCCACGAAAAACGCATCTGCCACCGGCCCCGCCCCAAGGCGGGAGGCGATCAGCATGTCCCGGGCGAAGCCAAGAATGCGGCTTGCCATGGTCCAGCTTCCAATGGTGAGCACGGAACGCAGCATGGGAAGGGGTGTAGGCGGGGTCGCAGCGAAGCGGAAGAGCGCTTGTCCTGAAGGCGTGGTGCGCCTAGGTGAAGGGCTGATCCCGGCCAGCGTGCCGAACCCTTCCGCGAGTAACCACGCGATACCATGATGAACGATACGAACGACCCCAACGCACCCCAAACGGCTGCGCCAGAACCCCCCCCCGAAGCCCCAGCGATGAGCGCCGAGGAGCGCCTTTTCATGCTGGCGCAGGAAATGGAGGCTTTGCGCGACAAATGGCTCCGCTCAGAAGCTGAGATGCAGAATCTGCGCTCCCGCACCCAGCGCGAAGTGGCCGATGCGCGGGCCTATGCCACGCAGAAATTCGCAAGCGATGTGGTGGAGGCAGCGGAAAATCTGCGCCGCGGCATTGAAGCCCTGCCGCCGGCTGCCGAGGATGAGCCCGATCTGCTGACCAAGCTCCGCGCCGGTTTTGAGGGGGTGGAGCGGTCCTTCCAGGGCATTCTTGAGCGCAATGGCGTGCAGCGCCACGACCCCAAGGGCCAGCCCTTCGATCCCGAAAAGCACCAGGCCATGGCGGAACAGCCTGCGCCGGAAGGTGTGGCGCCGGGCACGGTGCTGCATGGCTGGACGTCTGCGTGGACGCTCAACGGCCGGCTGCTGAAGCCCGCCATGGTGGTGGTGGCGAAGGCCGAGGGGTGATTGTGGCGCTGGGCCACTTTTCTCCCCGCTGCCTACAACAACGACAGCGGGACATGATCCCGCGTCACGCCTTGCGTGCCCTGGTTTCCGTAATGGCAATATAAAGCCCCGCGCCGATGATGATGCTGGCACCAAGCCAGGTCCATTGGTCCGGCCAAAGCCCGGTAATGGCATAGCCAACCGCGATGGCGCCGATCATTTGCCAATACTGAAACGGCGCGATCACATTGGCCGCGCCATAGGTCATGGCCTTGGCCACGCACCAATGGCCTGCCGCGCCCAGTATGCCCAGCGTCAAATGCCAGAAAATATCCGCCCAGCTATTGAAGGGCACCCAAAAGAACGGGATGACGCAGCACATCACCAGCGCTCCAAAAAGCCCGCTATACATCACCGATGTCTCGGGCCGATCGAGCCCCGCTACCTGGCGCGTCAGGATTTGGTAGATGGCATAACAAAAGGCGCTGACCACAATGCCAAGCGCTGCGGGTTGGAAAACCTCAGAACCCGGGCGGATCACCACCAACACGCCCAAGAAGCCCACCGTCACCGCCGCCAGGCGCTTCCAGCCGATCTGTTCACCCAGCATGGGCAGCGCGAGCAAGGTCACAAAAAACGGTGACATGAAGGAAATGGAAGAAGCCTTGGCCAGCGGCACATCCTTCACCGAGAAAAAGAAGAAGGTGGTGGATGCCAGCAACAGCAAGGATCGCGAAACCTGCACCCCGGGCTTGCGGCTTTTCAACACGCTAAGCCCGTAGCGTGGCACAATCAGCGCCAGCACAATCAGCAAATGCCCGGTGGTGCGCGCCCAGATGATTTGCTCGGAAGGGTAGGTGCGGCTCAGTACCTGGACGATGCCATTCATGATCGGGAATAGCGTGCAGGCCGCACACATGAAAAAAATGCCAAGCAGCAAGGATGTCTGACGCGGCGGCACCGCGGTGGTGGTCATGAGGCTTGCGCCCTCCCGGAGGCTGCTGGCGTTCCACGATAGGCCATAAGGCGCGGCAGGGGAAACTTGGCCTCTAGGTGGGCGACTCGGGTGGCCAGGGACGCTTCGGTGGCCTTAAAAGCGGGTCAGGTGATCCCTTTGGCGGCTGCCAATGCACGGAAAACAGGCGATGCCGGGGCGATTCACCGCCAAGAACCGCCCAAAGGATTGGCATATGCCTTGCTGACCCCATCTCCCTGGGGCATGTGACGCCCCAATCCAGCCCAGTCAGGAGAGAGCCATGAGAACCAGGTATCGGATCGAACGCCGCGCATTGCTCACGGGCGGCACTGCCCTTGTGCTTTCTGCGGTAGCAGGCGCGCGGGTGCCGTTGGCGCAGACGCTCGAAAAGCTCTCCTTCCAGACCAATTGGCGCGCCCAGGCGGAACATGGCGGCTATTATCTGGCGCTGGCCAATGGGCTTTATCGCCGTGCCGGCATTGATTGCGAAATCCGCATGGGTGGCCCGCAGCAGAACCCGGCCCAGCTATTGCTTGCAGGGCGGGTGGACATGATCATGTCATCCGGCTTTCAGGCGCTGAATTATGTGCGGGAAAATGTGCCCTTCATGACGATTGGCGCTGTCATGCAAAAAGACCCACAGGGCTTCATGTACCATGCCGAAGCCGGCTTCAACAGCTTCGAACAAATGCGCGGCAAGCCGATTTTGGTGGGCGCCGGCGGGCGCGTGACTTTTTGGCCCTTCCTGCGCCGGCGCTTCGGCTTCACCGATAGCCAGATCCGCCCCTATACCTTCAACATCCAGCCTTTCCTGGCGGATAAGCAGGCCATCCAGCAATGCTTTGTCTCGTCAGAGCCTTTCGCGGCGCGGCTTGGTGGCGCTGATCCGCGGGTGCTGCTTTTCGCCGATGTGGGCTTCCCGAATTATCAGACAACGATTGATATCTCCCGCAAGATGGTCGAGGAAAAACCTGATCTGATCCAGCGCTTTGTGGACGCCACCATGCAGGGCTGGACGCAATATATGCGCGGGCAGGATGTGGCGGCGGCGAATGCGCTTATCATGCGCGACAATCAGGAAATGACGCAGGAGAAGATTGATTACGCCGTCCGCGCCATGAATGAACGCGGCATTGTGTTCTCGGGTGATGCGGAACGGCTTGGCATTGGCGCCATGACGGATGAGCGCTGGGAAGCCTTCTATACGGCCATGCGCGATGCGGAAGTGATGCCGCCTG
>CAMCHA010000188.1 GCA_945874515.1 Asaia bogorensis | reverse complement strand
AGCAGGGCTGCAGTCTCCGCAAGCCTTGCAAGACGCCATGATAGCTGGTCTTGAAGCTGGCCTGATGGACGAATCAGGCTCCGCAGACGACAAGTCATTGTTGGAACATCTTGTGCCGCTTGCAGAGGGGCTAGGCCATGACCCCTTCGCCATCCACGCGGAATTGAGCGCCACCGGTGCCGCATTTCCCGCCGACCATCGCGCCGCCATGGCAGCGGAACTTGCCGCCTCAACCACCGCCTCAATCCGCGATGCCGCGCTTGGCTTCCTGCTTGATGCTGATCCCGCGCCAGGCCTTGCTGCATTGGAAACCTTGGTTACGCGGGCGCGCCAACAACCCGCACCAAGCCGCCTAATCGAAAGGCTTGTCTGCCTGCGCCCATGGCTGCCGCCGGAACGCCAAGCCAAGCTGGACGCCACCATCCGCAGCCTTCGTGCCAATGCAGCCGCGCCCGAGCCAGCGCCGCAGGTGGAAATCATCAAGCTGCTCGCTTCCCTATGCGATGGCGCGGGCGCGCAAAGCCTGTTTGCGGTGCTCAAGATCGGGCGTCGCTTTGCCCTTTCCTCGGTCCTCATCAAGGCCGATACGGGTATCGCCGATGCTTGGCTGCGTGATGGCATGTCCAAACGCGAAACCAATGATGCTTTGCGTGAGATTTCCGACATGGCCGAAGCGGTGACAGTGCCGATCAGCTTCGCCCAAACATTATTGGCTGACGCTTTGGCGACCAACCTTGCCAAGCGAATCCCGCCCCCCTTTGCCTTTCTGCAATTCACCGAAGCTTTGGGGCTTGGTCTGATCCTCCCTGCCGCGATGCCCCCCGCAAGGCTTGCCGCTGAATTATTGGCGAGCCTGCCGTCTACTCAGACCGGCCCCGAGGCATCAGCCGCAGCGCACGCCGCCGCCAAGTACTGGTTCGTCCAGTTTGACACTGTGCAAACCTGGTTCGAAGCGGGCGAGGAAATCGAAGCGCTGCTGGCGCCGCTTCCGAAAACGGGCGCCCGCGTCATGGCCGCGATACTGGCCCATTTGTTTGACCGCCGCCTGTACTGGGCCGCCCGCTGCGCCTGGATGGCGGCTACGCTCAAGGACAGCGATCACCGCTGCCGCGCCGAATGGCGAAACTTCGCCCTTGTCGCCCGCGATTTGGCCGGCACGGAGCATTTGTCCGACACCACCCTGTTCCAAACAATCGCCGACGGCACAAACCAAGCCTTCAAGGCAAATGCGCCGAGGCGACGCCCAACGGAACGAAAGCGCCGCTGACACTTGCACCGCGACGCCATAACGCCAGGCTGCTGAAGAAATCGCTGGAGTGGGGTTACGTTTTATGAACAAAACACCCCACAAACTTTCACAAGCTCGATTCTAACGAAAGCCAGCTTTCACAACCATGCCAGCGCCCCGCCACCCCACCCGCATCGGGTGATGTGAAACCACTTCGGTCGCAGGCGAGAAGGTTCGCGCATTTATTCCCTCGCCACTCCTGCCGTGGCCTCCATCGCCCTAACGGCATGGTTTCACTGAAATGCTGGGCGAAGAAACCAGCGACCTCAGCGGCGGTCTGCGCGGCCAAGGCGCGCCAAGGGCGTATGGGCAGGTGTTCGGCGCTGCCCGGTACGGGCAGCAGCCCGGTACGGGCAGCAGCACCTCAGTCGCGGCGCCAAGCTAGGGGTAATCCCAGGCATAGCCAGCGCCGGGGACTTGCCGATGTTCCACCAGCGCAACCTGCCCCCGCAGGGTCCCGGCCAAGCTGCCCCGGGCCTGGGCGATGCGAAGCCCACCGCCCTCGCGGCACAAGCCGCGATAGACCAGAACCCGACCAGTCAAGCAAAAAAACACGGGGTGCAGACAGCGGTTACTTGCTGCCACCACATGGTGGAAACCATGGCGGCGGCTGGTCCGAGCCTCGCCGCATGGCGCGTCACGGCGCTATGGACGTGGAACACGCTGCCGCAGCCATCAAAGACGACCGCCGCTGAAAGGGGACCAACCTTGGCTGGCATGGGGGCAGGAGACCCTAACCAGCGCTGTTGCTGGGCCCCTGGGGAGGGAACGCGCAAGCCAGCACGCCCCGCAGGCGACCACACGCCCTCGGGTTGCCCCGTCTCAGGCAATCCGCGGGGTCTCCTGGGCCTTAGCGGCCGTCGCTGCCTTCGCATCCTCCTGCTCCTCGAAGTTCACGACGTTTAGCTCTACGACAAAGAAGCAGAGAATCCAGAGGAAGGAGTCGTAGAAGTTGAAAACATCGCCGTTTAGGCCCCATAGCACCGCGACGACGCAAAGAGCGCCATAGAGGCCGATCTTGATGCCATTGCGGATGCGCCACTCGGTCTCGCCGAATTCGCCCGGCGCATACATGTCGTAGAGGAGCGCGGCGGTCACGAGGACCCATAGCGACGCATTCGCTGCATAGAGCCACATGCCCTGGGTCACATACATGTAGAGGGCAAAGAAGATCAGGCCGTAGGCAAGGATTTGGACGGCCCAGATGACGAATTTTTCGACGCGGTTGTCATAGGGCTTGTCGAGGGTGGTCGATTCATATTCGAAGATTGCCAGCAGCATGAGCCAGCCGATGGAATCGAGCGCCTCGAAAAACTCGGCGGTCGTGAAGTAGAAAAAGACGTTAATGAATAGCAACCCAAAGATTGACCATTTGAAGGCCAGGAACCGTAGCTTTGGATTGCCGAGAATACTCACCTTTGCCTCCATACCGGGGCCGTTCGTGTGCCATGGTAGAAACGCAAGTGCAATCACAAATTCGTGACAAGCGGTCTGCATGGCGTGGCAGAGCCCTGCCTGGCGGATACCCCGCGCCGCGGCACGCTTGCCCCGGGGCGGTCCCCGGTTCCATCCCCCGGGGCATCTGTTTCGCCAACGTATGCTGCACCGCAGCATAACAAAACCCATTCAGATCAACGCGTTAAACCTTGTTGGAAAAATCGGCCAACCCTCAAGCTTTGGAGAGAATCCCCCGATTCGGAGAGAAAAAGCCCGACCATTCCGCTCCCGCACCATCAAGGTTTATGGCGAAAAGCCCGCAAATGCTCGGGAATTTCAAAGCCCACCCAGGGCTGAGAGCATGTTTTGGGAATGGGAGGTGGCGTCCCGTACGGGATTCGAACCCGTGCTGCCAACGTGAAAGGCTGGTGTCCTAGGCCTCTAGACGAACGGGACAAGGCCAGAAGACGCGCTCATTAGCCCCTGTTGCCCACCGCGCCTAGCCCCCCTCCCCCAATTATCGTCCCATCTTGCCAGAAAGTGCCCTTCCGGCTTGTGTGGAACTTACCCAAAACTCTGGCGTCCATCATGTCTGAAGCTTCCTGCCGGCTCTATCTCATCACCCCTCAGCGGCTTGACCCTCTGGCCTTTCGTGATCCATTGGCAACAGCCTTGGATGCTGGCGATGTCGCGTGCCTGCAATTGCGTCTCAAGGGCGCGACTGAAGATGACATCGCACGCGCCACGGAAGCACTCATGCCCGTTGCGGCGGCTCGGGATGTTGCCTTTATTCTAAATGACAATGCTGCTCTTGCCGTCAAGCTTGGCTGCGATGGCGCGCATCTTGGCCAGGGCGATGGGAACCATGCGCAAGCACGGCGGCTGCTCGAAGGGCGTATTTTTGGCATAACCTGCCACGCCTCTCGACATCTTGCGATGGAAGCGGGTGACCTTGGCGCCGATTATGTGGCTTTCGGTGCCTTTTTTCCAACCGAGACCAAGGAAACAGTTCACCAAGCCTCGCCAGAGATTCTATCTTGGTGGCATGAGATGTTCGAGGTCCCATCCGTTGCCATTGGTGGCATCAATGCGGCCAATTGTGCGCCCTTGGTGCAAGCGGGCGCGGATTTTCTGGCCGTGATTGGTGCGGTGTGGAACCATCCGCAAGGACCCGCTGCCGGCATGCGCGCGATGAATGCCGCTATTGCCGAGGCTTTAACAGGGTATTGAAAAGCGTTTCTGGACATCGGCTGGTTGGGCTTGGCAACAGGCTTTCAGCAGCAACAGCGCCTGAACGTGCCTTTTCGGCGGGTGTTTGGCAGCAGCCGCGGGTCGGCATGATGGATACGCCGCGGTGGCAGCACCCACCAGCAATCCCTCGCGCTGCTGGCGCTCCGCGTCGCACCGGATGTGATCACGCTGCACTACCTGGCCGCGCTGCGCGACAGCCGCAGCGAGTGATGAACGGTGCAGCAGGGCGAATGCCACCCTAGCGGCGCGTGCTCCGCTAGGGGCAGAAGTATAATGCCCCCACCCACCATCGGCGCGCACTGATCAAGAACATGGATTTCCGCATCTGAAAACTAAACTTTTTCAGCGCAACCCCGGCAGGCTGCCCGGGATACCCCTTCATTCAGATGATCTGGAATTCTGCATGCGTGATGGTGCCAACCACGGAAGTAAGCGTCGCTGACTGCACCGCCGCCAACCCGCCATCACGCTCCTTCCAGCCATCTCTCAAGTAGCTTTCCTGGAGGAATCTCAAATCGTGAATAGCGCGAAGACATCAGCCAACGTCACATTCCCCGCCAGGATCACATCGTCACCCGCGCCGCCGATAAAGATGTTGGACAGCCCATTGCCGATCAGCATGTCATTCCCCGCACCACCTGTGATGGTGATGCCGGAAATGTAACTGGCAATTTGTAGTGCCTCCACATGATCAGGCATGGTCATACTGACCGAGGTGATGATGGTATCTGCACCTTCGCCGGCGGTTTCAATGACCAAATCTCCAGCATCCAAGACAAAGAAAAGATCATCTCCAGCACCGCCGCCCATGGTATCCGCGCCAGCGCCGCCGACGAGGGTGTCATCGCCAGCATCGCCGAAAATCGAATCATTGCCCGAAAGCGCATCGATGCTGTCATTACCGGCGGTCGCTGTCAGATTATCATCGTCATTAGTCGGACCTGATGGCGCTAGGGCAACCAGCGCTTCCGCCACAAGCGCTGTGGCCGCGCCATTGGTGAAGGTGACAAAGCCGCCGGATATGGTACCTTGCACCCAACCCGCATCATCGAATTCAAGTGATGCACCCGCAGCACCGGTCACGTGCAGCGTATTGCTGGTATCGGATAGGCTCAGTACCTCGAGAGCGGTAATGCGCAACGTATTTCCACCCGCACCCAGGTCTATCGCTTCAACTCCCAGCAGTTTGTTATCGCCAGTATTGGCCAGGTCAAGCACAAAGCCTGCTACCGCAAGCGCCAGTGTATCTGTGCCATCGCCGCCATCGGCGTGGAGGAAATCCAGCTGGCTTAATTCTAAGCGATCATCACCGGCGCCGCCATCCAACGTGTCCTGGCCCGTCCCGCCGGAGAGCGTATCCGCGCCACTGCCGCCGGCCAGCAGATTGGCATTCCCATCGCCAAGCAGGCTGTCATCGCCCGCACCGACGATCACATTCTCAATGCCGGCCAGCGTATCGTTACCCGCCGCACCGAATGATGTGCCAAGGGCCAGATCAACCGTCACGCCCTGGGACGCTGCGGTCAGGTAGGCATAGCTCGCCCAATCGCTGCCTTCGCCACCATCGATAACGTCATTGCCGGCGCCGCCAACTAGAATATTGTCATTTGCATTACCGCGCAGGCTATCGGCGCTAAGCCCGCCCCGTACATTTTCAATGCTATCCAAAGTATCAGCGCCATGCGCGCCGCTGGCTCTGCCAGTGACAAGATCAACCGTTACACCAGAGGTCGCTTCCGCGTAGAATGCCCAATCATTGCCTGAACTGCCATCCAGCAGATCATTGCCAGCTGCACCTTCCAGCGTATCGTCGCCGTCGCTGCCGATGAGATGGTTTGCCAATGTATTGCCCAGCAGGCAGTCCGCGCCCACACCGCCCA
>CAMCHA010000187.1 GCA_945874515.1 Asaia bogorensis | reverse complement strand
GTCGTCACCTTTGAATTCGAAAATGTCCCGGCGGAGACAGTGGAAATCCTGGCACGCCGCGTGCCCTGCCGGCCCGGCGAAAAGGCGCTTGGCATTTGTCAGGATCGCTTGCAGGAAAAGGCGTTTCTGGAAGGGATTGGCGTGCCCGTGGCACCCTGGCGCGCGGTGCGCACCGAAGCCGAATTGCAAGCGGCGGTGGCCGAGCTTGGCCTGCCTTCCGTCCTGAAAACCACGCGCCTTGGCTATGATGGGCGCGGCCAGGCAGTCCTGCGGTACCCGGATGATCTGGCGGCAGCCTGGGCCAGATTGGCACCCCGCCCGTTGATCCTGGAAGGGTTTGTGCCCTTTACGCTGGAGCTTTCCGCCATCGCCGCGCGCGGGGCGGATGGGACGCTGGCCGTTTTTGACGCGACAGAAAACGCGCATCGCCACCATATTCTGGACATCAGCTTCGCCCCCGCGCGCGTGGCGCCGGCAGTGGCGCGGGCTGCGCAGGATCATGTGGCGGCTGTGGCCCGCGGGCTTGATCTGGTGGGGTTGGTGGCTTTGGAGATGTTCCTGCTGCCCGATGGCCGTTTGATCGGTAATGAAATCGCCCCCAGGCCGCATAATTCCGGGCATTGGACCATGGATGCCTGCTCCGCTTCCCAATTCGAACAGCATATTCGCGCGGTGGTTGGCCTGCCCTTGGGCGTGCCAGACCGGCACCATGATGCGGTAATGCGCAACCTGATCGGGCCAGAAGGCATGGCGGCCTGGCCGGGGCTGCAAGGGGTGGCAGGCATTGCGCCGCATCTTTATGGCAAGGCGGAAGCCCGCGCTGGTCGGAAAATGGGCCATGCGAACCGGCTTTTGCCGCTTGGGGCACTCGCCGGGATGGATAATGCTGCCGCGCTTGGCCCACTGGCGGCGATTGTGGCATAAAATTTGTGACTAATCGTATGCTCTGGTCTTCTTTTGTTAAGAAAGCGCCGTTAGGTTGATCCGTATGAATTCTGTTCGAGCCCTTGATAGGATTGTCGCATCCGCCGCCCTGATCATGGGGCTGGGCGCCGCCACGATGGCGCGCGCGCAGTTCATTGAAGGGCCTTACGTGGCCGGCGCGTTTGGCGTGAATTCTCTGGATGACGCGAAATTTCGCCTGGATAGCGGCCTCAGCCAGGGCATGACGGCACTTGGTCAGCCCAATGGTGGTCAATTGGGGTTTGAGTTAGGGGGCGTTGGTTTGCTCAGCCTCGGCTGGGGGTTCAGCAATGGGCTCCGGTTAGAAATCGAAGGCAGCTATCGAGCCAATGAGGTGGACAGCGCCAATGGCGCAGCGGGACTCGCGCATGGCGGGGCGCATGGCGGGTGGCAGGATAGCTACGGCGCCATGGGCAATGCACTGGTGGATCTGGTCCGCATTGGTCCCTTTCTGCCCTATGTCGGGATTGGCGCGGGGTATCTTGTCACCAGCTTCAATGATCTGAATGGCCGGCCCGGCAATGGCAGCTTGCGGCTGCGCGGTGATGATACCGGCGGTGCTTTCGCGCTGCAGGGCATAGCGGGCATAGGCTTTGCGATTGATCAGGTGCCAGGGCTGACGCTGACGGCTGAGTATCGCTATTTGGAAAGCCTGGGGCCGAGCATTCCGGTCAGCTATGTGAATGCCTCCGGCGCCACGGTGCTGTCCGGCAAGGCAGATACGGAAAGCCGCAACCAATCCTTCCTGCTTGGGCTGCGCTACGCCTTCAATGCGCCGGGTGTTGCACCCGCCGCAGTGGCAGCACCCATTGTAGCGCGGAGCTTCCTGATTTTCTTTGACTGGAACCGCGCCGATCTGACCGCTCGCGCGCGCCAGATTATCGGCGAAGCGGCAGAAGCGGCCCGCGCACAGCCTGCGCGTATTGAAGTGGCGGGGCACGCGGATCGCACTGGCACGCCGCAATACAATATGACTCTGTCGCGCCGCCGCGCTGAAACCGTCGCGGAAGAACTGATCAAGCGCGGCATTGCGCGCCAGGATATCAGCATCACTGCCCTAGGTGAAACGCAGCCCTTGGTCGCAACTGCCGATGGCGTGCGAGAGCCGCAGAACAGGCGCGTGGAAATTATCCTGAAATAATCGAGGGTTTAGGGCTGGCGTTACGCAATTGGCGCAGCAGCATCGCGCCAGCCACCGTCACGCCGCCCAGCGTGCCAATCACCCCCGCTGCATTTAGCGAAAACGACTGCCCGAAGGCCGCGGGCAAAGGCCCTGCCAGCGCGTAGCCAAGGGCGCCAAGCGCTGCCCCAAGCACCGCCCCGCCAAGCACTTGCGTGCGATAGGAATCCGTCAGCAGGCGTATTGCCGCCGCTGGGCAAACCAGCATCGCCACCACCAGAATACTGCCTACAGCTTCAAACGCGGCGACCGCCGCTGCCGCCACCATCAAATTCAGCGCCAATTCCAAACCACGTGCCGGCAGGCCAATGGCCGCAGCGTAATCGGGGTCAAAACAGAGCAAATGCAAAGGCCGCCAGAGCAGTGCGACCAGGCCCGCCAGCACCACCGCCACCGCCGCCAGTAGAAATAATTGGCGCGGCAAGGCGGCCAGCGCCACCGGGTCAAGCAGTGATGCAAAACCCTGCGCTTCCAGCCAGACCACGCTTTCCAATTGCCCGAACAAGACGCAATCAAGATCAAGATCAACGCTGCGGGCGCCAGTCGCTTCCATCAGCATCAGCCCAAGTGCGAAGAAGCTGGTGAATACCGCGCCCGTGGCCGCGCCCGATTCCAACCGCGCCACGCGCCGCACCAGGCCAATCAGGAATACCGCCAAAAGTGCGGCCGCCAGCGCGCCCAGCAGCATGGGCAGGCCCGCCCGTGCGCCGGTCAGGGCAAAGCCCGCGATAATGCCAGGCAGCACCGCATGAGACAGCGCATCGCCCAAAAGACTATCGCGCCTCAATAACAAAAACGAACCGAGCAGGCCGCAACTTCCGCAGGCGAGAATCGCGGCAAGCAGCGCTGGCAGATCGAGCCTGAGGAATTCCGCCGTTGTCACGGTTCAGTGCCCATCCGCTTCGCGTCCGCGCAGCGGACGAACACTGAAATTTTGTCTTGTCGCATTTTCCGAATCGCCAAGCGTATCCGCTTGGCTAGAAAATGCTCCCGACCCCAAAGCATGCGGCGAGGCTGGCAGGGAGGAAGGCTCCGCCAACAAGCGTGTTGCCATTTCCGCCGGCAGGCCATGTTCGACCAAATCCGCCAGCCGATCCGCGCCCGCGATATCGGTGGCGCCAAGGCCCAGCAGATGCAGTTCCACCGCGCGATGCGCGCGCACGGCGCGCCGTGCGGCAGCGGCGCCGCGTGGTGTCAGGTGAATTTCCCGATCCGCCCGCGCCACCAGCCCGCGCAGCGCAAGCCATAGCGCCAGGCGGGACGCATAAGTTTCAGTCCAGCCGCGCGCCGCCGCCAAGGCCACAATCGGCGTCCAGCGATCGCCGGCTGTGCCAGGGCCAGCGCCGGCGGCTTCCTGCGCTTCCCAGGCAGCGCGCAGAAAATGCGATTCGGTGGCGGCAATGCGCCGATACGCGCGGCGCCAGGCTTCCGGCAGCAGGCCTCGTTCCGGCGCCAGCAGCAAAGCCAAGGTGAAGAAAATCGCGCCCGCCAGCACCACCGCCGCGCCGGTTGGCCATTCCGGTTCAAAGGCGGAAGCCGCCGCGCCCAAACCCCCTGCCAGCGCACCCAGCAGCGCCGAGACCAGCAGCAACACCGGCAACCGATGCGTGAGCAAGCGCGCCGTCGCCGCCGGCAAAATCAGCAGCGCTACCACCAGCACCAGCCCCACCGCCTGCAAGCCCGCCACCGCGACAATCACAATCAGCCCGAGCAGCGCCAGATCCGTGCGCGCGACCGAAAGCCCCATGACGCGGGCATAGTCAGGGTCAAAACACGCAGCGCGCAGGCGCTGGAACAGAACCAGGCAGATCAGCACACAGAATGCCGCAATGCCGCCTGCCCAAAGCGCATCTTCCGCGCGCATCGCCGCTGCCTGCCCCAGGATGAATTTGCCAAGCCCCGCCTGGGCTGCCTGCGGCATGGTCTGCACGTGCGACAGCAGGGCGACGCCGAGCGCATAAAAGCTCGACAACACAATCGCGATGGCGGCGTCTTCGCGAATGCGCCCGCCACGCGTCAACGTTTGCACCGCAAGTACACCTAGCACGCCCGCCACCAGCGCGCCCGCCAGCAAGGGCGGCAGCGCGCGTGGATTGCCGCCGAGTGTGGCCACAATCATGGCCGCCAACACCACGCCAGGCAAAGCGGCATGGCCAACCGCATCGGCCATCAGCGCGCGTCCGCGCAGCAGCGCAAAAGCGCCGACCGTGCCGCAAGCAAGCCCTAGCAGCGCACAACCCGCCAGCACCACCAGCGTGTTATAGCCAAGGATCACTGCAGCCCGCCTTCCGCGACGGCCTGTTCCAGAACATTCAACCGCCCGCCATAGGCGCGCGCAATCGCATCCGGTGTGAAGGCGGATTTCACAGCGCCGGCGGCGACCGCGCGGCCATTCAGCAGCAGCACCTGATCGAAATAGGATGGCACGGTTGAAAGATCGTGATGGACCGCGATCACGCTGCGCCCTGTTGCCACCACGCGGCGCAGTACGGCGATGATGGCCTGTTCCGTTGCCGCATCAACCGCGGCGAAAGGTTCATCCATCAAGTATAGGTCAGCATCCTGCGCCAAAGCGCGCGCCAAGAACACGCGCTGCTGCTGCCCACCGGACAAACGCCCGATTTGCCGATCAGCCAGATCAGCCAACCCCACCTGATCCAGCGCGCCGCGCGCTGCTTCCCGTTCGGCCTTCGGCACGCGGCCCCACCAGCGCATGCGCGGATAGCGCGACATGCAAACGACATCGAGTGCGGTTGCCGGAAAATCCCAATCTACCGAAGCACGTTGTGGAAGGTAACCAACGCGGTTGCGCACTTCATCCAGCCCACGGCCAAAAAACCGCGCCTCACCAGCGATGCTCGGGATCAGGCCAAGGGCAGCGCGCAGCAGCGTGGATTTGCCCGCGCCATTGGGCCCAACAATCGCCGTCAGCCCCGGTACTGCCTGCCAGGTAATGTCCCACAGTACCGTCTTGTCGCCATAAGCGACGGTCAGATGCGTAATCGCGAGGGGCGCTGGCGTTATCGTGCTCTGGCTCATGAAGCGGCAAGCCTGCCGAGCATGCCGCGTGCCGGCGCCTCGCCACCCAAGGCGCGGGCGATAGTCGTGAAGTTATGATCCAGCATGCCGTGATAGGTGCCTTCATAAGTGCCGGGCTTGCCCATGGAATCGGAAAACAGGGTGCCGCCCAAAGCTACGCGCTGGCCGCGCGCGCCGGCCCCTTCAATCAAAGCGCGCACGGCGCGATCGGGGACCGAGCTTTCGGCGAAGACCGCCGGGATGCGCCTTTCAATCAGGCCGCGCACCAGCGCTTCAATGCGCGCCAGATTGGCTTCCGATTCGGTGGAAAGCCCCTGGATGCTGTCCACTTCCAGCCCATAACGCGCGGCGAAATAGCCGAAAGCATCATGCGCCGTGACCAACAGGCGCTGGCGCGGCGGAATGCTCGCCATGGCCCGCGCGCCATAGTCATGCAGGGCGGCAAGCCGGGTGCGAAGCGCGGCGAGGTTAGCTGCAAAGACGCTGGCCTGATCGGGGATCAGGCGGGCAAGCCCGTCGGCGATACTGCCCGCGGCCTCGGCCCAAAGCACTGGGTCCATCCAGACATGCGGGTCGGCCGCGTCCGGGTAGTCAGGATTGGCGCGCAGTTTTGAGCGCGGCAGGCTTTCGGCCACCAACACCACCGGCTTGCCATTGGCGGCAGCGCGCGCCAGCACATCACCCATGCG